>NZ_JBIWYK010000633.1:0-1477 GCF_044752385.1 Allobosea sp. CER48
CCGGAAGCGTGAAGAAAGCGCAAGCGCTCTCGTGGACGGCCGCATCCGGGAAATTTTTGCACCGCGGTGTGATTCCTTAGATTAATGGCGCAGCGCAGCATATGGTGCATGATCGGCATCCACATCCGCTGGACCCATGCTCCGGTCGCTGACGGATGAGAGCAGGGAGACGACCATGTCGAAGTCGCAGGCCGCCGTGAAACCGCTCAAGGATCTCTACGAGCTCGACGAATTGCCGCCGCTCGGCCATGTCCCGGAGAGGATGTATGCCTGGGCGATCCGGCGTGAGCGCCATGGCCCCCCGCAGGACAGCTTCCAGGTCGAAGTCGTGCCGACCTGGGCGATCGGCGAGGAGGAAGTGCTGCTTCTCGTGATGGCGGGCGGCGTCAACTACAACGGCATCTGGGCCGGCCTCGGCCAGCCGATCTCGCCCTTCGACGTGCACAAGGCGCCCTTCCACGTCGCTGGCTCCGACTGTGCCGGCATCGTCTGGGCTGTCGGGTCCAAGGTGAAGCGCTGGAAGGTCGGCGACGAGGTCATCGTTCACTGCAACCAGGACGATGGTGACGACGAGGAGTGCAATGGCGGCGATCCGATGTTCTCGGCGAGCCAGCGCATCTGGGGTTACGAGACCCCGGATGGCTCCTTCGCCCAGTTCTGCCGGGTGCAGTCGCGCCAGCTGATGCTGAAGCCGAAGCACCTCGCCTGGGAGGAAGCCGCCTGCTACACGCTGACGCTGGCAACCGCCTATCGAATGCTCTTCGGCCATGCCCCGCACACGATCAAGCCCGGCGACAACGTGCTCGTCTGGGGAGCGTCCGGCGGTCTCGGCGTTTTCGGCGTGCAGCTCTGCGCCGCCTCGGGCGCCAACGCCATCGGCGTGATTTCGGACGAGACCAAACGCGACTATGTTCTCGGTCTGGGCGCCAAGGGCGTGATCAACCGCAAGGACTTCGACTGCTGGGGCCAGATGCCCAAGGTCAACTCGCCGGAATATGCGGAGTGGACCAAGGAGGCGCGCAAGTTCGGCAAGGCGATCTGGGACATCACCGGAAAGAAGGATGTCGACATCGTCTTCGAGCACCCCGGCGAGGCGACCTTTCCGGTCTCGTGCCTCGTCGCCAAGCGTGGCGGCATGGTGGTCTTCTGCGCCGGGACCTCGGGCTTCAACATCACCTTCGACGCGCGCTATGTCTGGATGCGGCAGAAGCGCGTGCAGGGCTCGCATTTCGCGCATCTCAAGCAGGCGAGTGCCGCCAACCAGTTCGTGATCGACCGGCGCATCGACCCCTGCATGTCCGAGGTCTTTCCCTGGGACAAGATCCCGCTCGCCCATCACAAGATGTGGAAGAACGAGCATGCGCCCGGCAACATGTCCGTGCTGGTCTACGCGCCGCGCACGGGCCTGAGGACCTATGAGGATGTCGCCGAGGCGCTGGGAGGCTGAGCGAAGCGGTCTCTGACTGCTTGCAATTCG
>NZ_JBIWYK010000634.1:0-1469 GCF_044752385.1 Allobosea sp. CER48
GATCGGCCCGGTGGTCGTCGTCATCGGCGAAGGCGACGAAGCTCGCTACGCCAATGCCGTCGCCGGGATCGAGGACCGCCGGCTGGCGCCCCCCGTGCAAGGGGGTGCGACACGGCAGGATTCGGTCCGGCGCGGCCTGCTTGCTCTAGCCCGCGACGGCTTCGACGGCATGGTGCTCGTCCACGACGCCGCCCGCCCCTTCGTCTCGCATGCCCTGATCGGGACGGCGATCGCAGCGCTCGGCAAGGCCGGGCTGGCGGCGATCCCGGCGCTGCGCGTCACCGACACGGTCAAGCGCATCGATGCCGGCGGCCATGTCGTCGAAACGCCGGCGCGCGACGCACTCGTCACTGTCCAGACGCCGCAAAGCTTCCGATTCAAGCCACTCCTGGCGGCACATGAGGCGGCGGAAGCAGCCTCGATTCACGGCTTCACCGACGATGCCGCGCTGATGGAATGGGCCGGCCACCCCGTCGTGACATTCGAGGGCGACCTGGCCAACATCAAGCTGACCCATGCCGGGGATTTCCGCGGCGAGCCTCATCCCGGCCAGACGCTGGTGACGCGGGTGGGCACAGGCTACGACGTCCACGCCTTCGGTCCTGGCGATCATGTCTGGCTCGGCGGCGTCAGGATCGTGCATGACCGCGGGGTCGTCGCCCATTCCGACGGCGACGTGGCGCTCCACGCCCTGACGGACGCCCTGCTCGGCGCCCTCGCGGATGGAGACATCGGCACGCATTTCCCACCGAGCGACCCGCAATGGCGCGGTGCCGCCTCCGCACAATTCCTCGCTTTCGCGGCAGGGCGCGTTCGCGAGCGCGGCGGGCGCATCGACCATCTCGACCTCACCATCGTCTGCGAGGCGCCGAAGGTGGGACCGCACCGCGACGCCATTCGCGCGGCGATCGCCGATGCCGCCGGCGTTCCCGTCTCCAAGGTCGCGATCAAGGCAACGACATCCGAGCGCATGGGCTTCACCGGCCGCCGCGAAGGCCTTGTCGCGCTGGCGACGGCAACGATCCGCTTGCCCGAAACGGAGTAGCGCGATGTTCGACCCCGCCACTGCGATGCTGTCCGAGACCGTTCTGGCGCTGTGCCGCAAGGCCGGGCGCACGGTCGCGACCGTTGAATCCTGCACGGGCGGCCTCGTCGCAGGGGCGCTGACGGCGATTCCAGGTTCATCCGACGTCGTGAACGGTGGCCTGGTGACCTATTCCAACGCAGCCAAGACGGCGCTCGCAGACGTCCCCCCGGCGCTCATCGCGACGCATGGAGCGGTCAGCGAGCCGGTGGCGCGCGCGATGGCCGCGGGCGGGCGGGCCAGGCTGTCGGCCGATCTGGCGGTCGCGATCACCGGCGTGGCCGGGCCGGGCGGCGGAACCGCGCAGAAGCCTGTCGGCCTTGTCCATTTCGCCTGCGCGACTCCCGCTGGGACCGAGCACCGCGAGATGCGCTTCGGAGATCTT
>NZ_JBIWYK010000635.1:0-1469 GCF_044752385.1 Allobosea sp. CER48
GGCCGCATCCCGGGAGCAGGACAGCCCGCGCCGCAGCCGGAATTCGCGCTCGCGGGACGATGATGACGGCCCGCAGGTCAAGGGTCTCGGCGATCACGTGCCGGCATTTCTGCTGCGCCCGGCGCGCATCGGCTGACCTTGCGGCATCAACCCGTTCTTAACTCCGCCATCCTAGATTGATCGCCGCTGCAGCGAGGCTCTCGCCGCAGCGGACGGGCGCATGCCGCCGTAAATACGGACAGGATGTCCCGCTTCGATTGTGTCAATCGAAGCTGACGTGGCCGAAAGCCACGACCCGGCTTCATACCGGAATGGCGTAGGCATGGACGACGAGGCTTTGGTTTCCGCTCGCACCAGCGATCTCGCCGAACGCGTCGTTGCCGCGATGCGGCAGCACGGCTCGCCGAGTTACCCCCGCGCCTTCGAAGTCTGGTATGCCCATCTGAGTGGCGAGATGCCGGCCGTGACGATGGCCATCGAGGCCATCATCGCAGGCAGTGAAAGCGGCACGGTCGCAGCCGCCGACATCGACACGCTCTATGAGCGCTTCATCACCACCGAGCGCTTCGCCCGCCAGGCAGAGCGAACCAGCATGCAGGTTCTCGGCGAGATCGACGCCATGATGGCGCTCGTCGACAAGGCGCTGGGCTCGAGCGAGCTCTATCACGGCCGCCTCACCGCGATGACGGAGGAGGTTCCACCGGCCACCGACCGGCAGAAGCTGCGAGAGTGGGTCGAGGCCCTCGTGCTGTCGACCCGCGAGGAAGTCGCCCGCAAGGCGCAGCTCGAGGCGGAGCTGCGCAACAGTTCCAACGAGATCCGCAATCTGCGCGAGGCCCTGGAATCGACCCGCGCCGAGGCCCTCACCGACCCGTTGACCGGCCTCGCCAATC
Source organism: Allobosea sp. CER48 (assembly GCF_044752385.1). Lineage (NCBI taxonomy): Bacteria > Pseudomonadati > Pseudomonadota > Alphaproteobacteria > Hyphomicrobiales > Alloboseaceae > Allobosea > Allobosea sp. CER48. The sequence goes on from NZ_JBIWYK010000635.1 coordinate 894, forward strand.
GTCGCCATTTCGAGGAGATGCTGCAGAAGTCGATCGATCAGGCCACGCTGCGGCGCGAGCCTTTCGCGCTGGTCATGGCCGATATCGACTTCTTCAAGCGCTTCAACGACGCCCACGGCCACCTGACGGGCGATCAGGTGTTGCGCCTTGTCGCCCGCACCATGAAGGACAAGTTCAAGGACAAGGCCGTCATCAGCCGCTTCGGCGGCGAGGAGTTCGCGATCATCCTGCCGGAGGCGGATCTGATCGCCGGCAAATTCGGCGCGGAGACCGTTCGGCAGGCCCTGCTCACGCGGGAGCTGGTCAAGCGCTCGACCAACGAGAACCTCGGCCGGATCACCATCTCCCTAGGCGTGTCGAGCTATCGGCGCGGCGATACGGCCGGCTCTCTGGTCGATCGCGCCGACCAGGCGCTGATGCAGGCGAAGCGCGACGGCCGCAATCGAACGGTCACCGAGGACGTGCTGGATACGACGAGCCGCGTGGCCTGAGCTTTGCCGAAGCGGCCTCGCGGGCGGCCGCCAGTGCGAGCTGCGTCCAGCGATCGAGGGCTTCGCCGCTCCGGCGCGCTTCCTC
>NZ_JBIWYK010000636.1:0-1464 GCF_044752385.1 Allobosea sp. CER48
CTCGCTCTGGGAACCATCGCCCCGGCCCAGGCCGCGAAAGAGCGCTTGGTGGTGGATCTCGTGAACGAGCCCTCCTCGCTCGATCCACAGGTTCAATGGAATCCGGACAGCTACTACGTCTATCGCAACATCTTCGACAATCTCGTGACGCGCGACGACAAGGGCGATATCGTTTCGCAAGTTGCGACATCGTGGAAGTACCTGTCCGATACCGAGATCGAATTCCAGCTTCGCCCCGACATCACCTTCCATGACGGCTCGAAGCTGACCGCGGACGATGTCGTCTTCAGCGTCAAGCGCATCACCGATCGCAGTTTCGGCAGCCCGCAGCTCGGGCAGTTCGACAAGATCGTCGATGCGGTGGCGCTCTCGCCGACCAAGGTCAAGCTGACCACGAGCGGGGCCTATCCCGCTTTGCTCGCGCAACTCGTCAAGCTCTCGATCGTGCCCAAGGCGATCGTAGAGGCGGTCGGCAAGGATGCCTTCAATCTGAAGCCCGTCGGCAGCGGACCTTACAAGTTCGAGAATTGGCAGCGCGGCGTCGCGGTGACGCTGACCCGCAACGACGCCTATTGGGGCACGAAGGGTCCGTTCCCGAGCGTCGTCTTCCGGGCCGTTCCGGATAGCGCGACCCGCCTGGCGAACCTCCAGACCGGCACCAGCGACCTTGCCGTGACGCTCGACAGCGATCAGGCGGCCGCGCTGAAATCCGCAGCGAAGGCCAAGCCCCTGACAGGCCTGACGGAGCGCGTCGCCTATCTGCGCCTGAATACGACGAAGCCGCCCTTCGACAACGTAAAGGTCCGCCAGGCGGCGGCTTTCGCCATCGACAAGGAGGGGCTGGTGGATGGCCTGCTCGGCGGCTTCGACAAGCCGGTCGGGCAGTTGCTGACGCCCGCGATCTTCGGATGGATCGACGGCATGCCGGCCCCGAAATACGACCTCGCCAGGGCGAAAGCGCTGGTCGCCGAGGCAGGCCCCGCGGCGAAGGCCGAGATCGAGCTTTCCACGGCCCCGGTCTTCGACCAGCGCATCGTGCAGGCCGTGCAGCAGCAGCTCGGCGAAGCCGGGCTCAACGTCAAGATCGCGATGTCGGACATGGCGAGTTACCTGAAGCGCGCCCAGGCTGGGCCCGAGGGCACCTCGACGCTGAGCTTCGGCCGGTGGTCCTGCGCCTGCCAGGACGCCGATGGCGTGCTCTTCCCGCTGCTGCACAAGAGCAGCGGCTGGTCGGCCTATCGCAACGACAAGACCGACAGCCTGCTGGAAGCCGCCCGCCAGACCCTGGACAAGGACAAGCGCCTCGCCGCCTACAAGCAAGTCCACGAGATCGTCGCCAACGACGTGCCGGTGATCCCGCTCTACCAGGCCGTCGTGATCTATGGCGCGACCAAGAATCTCAATTTCACGCCGACGCCGAACGAAAGCATGTTTCTGAACCGGATGAGCTGGAGCGACTGAGCG
>NZ_JBIWYK010000637.1:0-1464 GCF_044752385.1 Allobosea sp. CER48
CCGTGGTGCGTGTCACGCCGCGTGGGCGGTTTCCGAGCCGGGCCTCCGGAGCAGCCGGCCCTGTCAGCTCGCCAGCCGCTTGATCGCGCCCGCGCGGCCACCGACGAGGATGCGCTCGTCGACATCCTTGATGTCGCGCAGCCCGCAGAGCGCCATGGTGACGTCGAGCTCCTTGCGGATGATGTCGAGCGCGGCGGTGACGCCCTGCTCGCCCATCGCGCCGAGCCCGTAGAGGAAAGCGCGGCCGATGAAGGTGCCCTTGGCCCCGAGCGCGATCGCCTTGAGCACATCCTGCCCCGAGCGGATGCCGCCGTCGAACAGCACTTCGATTCGGTTGCCGACCTGCTCGACGATGCCGGGCAGGGCCTCGATCGAGGAGAGCGCGCCGTCGAGTTGGCGGCCGCCATGGTTCGAGACGATGAGCGCGTCGGCGCCGCTCTTGGCGGCCATCTCGGCGTCTTCAGGGTCCAGAATGCCCTTCAGGATGAGCTTGCCGCCCCACTGGTCCTTGATCCACTTGATGTCGTCCCAGTTGAGCTGTGGGTCGAACTGGCTGGCGGTCCAGTTGGAGAGCGAGGACATGTCGGCGACGCCGGTGACATGGCCGACGATGTTGCCGAACTGCCGGCGCGGCGTGTCCAGCATCTTCAGGCACCAGCGTGGCTTGAAGGCGAGGTTGATCAGGTTGGCGAGGGTCGGCTTTGGCGGCGCGGAAAGGCCGTTGCGGATGTCCTTGTGGCGCTGGCCGAGGATCTGCAGGTCGAGCGTCAGCACCAGCGCCGAGCAGCCTGCCTTCCTGGCGCGCTGGATGAGACGGGCGATGAAGTCCCGGTCCTTCATTACATAGAGCTGGAACCAGAACGGTGCCTGGGTGTGGTTCGCCACGTCCTCGATCGAGCAGATGCTCATGGTCGACAGCGTGAAGGGCACGCCGGCCTTGGCGGCGGCCTTGGCCGCGAGGATCTCGCCATCGGCGTGCTGCATGCCGGTGAGGCCGGTGGGGGCGAGCGCGACCGGCATCGAGACCGGCTGGCCGATCATCTCGGAGGCCAGCGAGCGGTTGGTCATGTCGACGGCGACACGCTGGCGCAGCTTGACCTTGGCGAAGTCGGTCTCGTTGGCGCGATAGGTGCCCTCGGTCCAGGCGCCGGAATCGGCGTAATCGTAGAACATGCGCGGCACGCGGCGTTTGGCCAGAATGCGCAGGTCTTCGATGGTCAGGGGCTGGGCCATGTCTCGTCTCGCCGTTCGCTACCCGTCGATTGCTCCGGGCTGACTCGCATGACGACGGGCGTGGCGCAACCTCCTGAGCGGCGGGGCGGCCTGCGTCAGGAGACCGCCATGTAGCGGCCGGGCTTGTGGTTCATCGCCAGGATCGCGTTGATCACCACCGTCCCGACCACTGAGAGCGCGATCTTGTCGGGCGGCAGGACGAAGAGCGCGGCGACGAAGATCGCGCCGTCG
>NZ_JBIWYK010000638.1:0-1461 GCF_044752385.1 Allobosea sp. CER48
CAGGTCGGCGTACGGAAAGTCTCGGTCCACACGGCCGTATCATGGAGGTTGCGCGTCAGGATCCACCGGCGCGCGCCGTTGCGGCCCTGGGCTCGGCGGCGCTGCAGCATCAGGGCGAGAAAGGGCTCCACCTGATCGGCGGCGATCCGATATTCGATCTTGACCGCGATCGGCCCGCTGCGCGGCTTCAGGTCCAGGCTGATCGCGGGCGCCTCGAAGTGATCCGGGGTCGATACGTCGGCGTCCTTGCGTTGATGGATGGGCAGGATCAACCCGAGAAGCGCGACGCCGAGCGAGGCCGCCGTGGAGGCCTGCAACGCGAAGCTCAGGGAATAGCTCTCGGTCACCATCCCCCACAGCCAGCTGCCGACGGCGAGCCCGCATGAGGTGAGCGCGTAATAGAGCGAAATCGTGCGACCGACGACCCAGCGCGGACTCGCCCATTGCACGCTGATGCTCAGGCCAGACCAACCCAGGACCCATCCGGCCCCCCCGAGCATGAGCGCGATGGCGGCAACGGCGGCGGTTTGCGTCAGCGAAAGGCTGATCGTGCAGGTCGCGCACGCGACGCAAGCCAGCTTCAACAGCTGCTCGTCCGACAGCTTTCGCCTGAGGGTCGTCGATGTCAGGCCCGCCAGCAGCGCGCCTGCGCCGAAGCCGGCCATGAGAATCCCGTAGGCAACCGCTCCCTGTTTCAGCTGGTCGCGAACCACCAGCGGAAGTAGGGCGAGGATGGCAATGCCCGCGAGCCCGAACAGAAAGCCGCGCCCGAGTGCCGTCTTGATCTCGGAGGACAGCGAAGTGAAGCGAATGCCGTCGGATATCGCGGTCAGCATCGCTTCGGGCGGCAACCGGGGAACAGGCACCTTCCACTTGGATCGCCAGACCACGATCAGCGGCGCGAAATGACCGAGTGTGTACAGGCAAAACGCGGTCAAGGGTCCGAAGGTGGCGAGAATGATGCCGCCGAGCGCCGGCCCCACGCTGCGCACTGTGTTGAACCCGACGGATGTCAGCGTCACGGCGGCGGCAAGGTCCTTTCGATCGACGATATCGCCGACCGATGCCTGCCAGGCCGGGTCATTGAAGGCGATGCAGCACCCCGCGAGAAAGCTGAAGACCAGAATGATCCAGGGGTTGATCAATCCCACCGCCACAAGGACCGTCAAAGTGGCCGCGGTCAGCGCCATGAGCGCGCGCGCGATCAGCATCACTCTGCGGCGATTGAAATTGTCGACGATGGCGCCGGCAAAAATCGACAGGATGAAGGCCGGCAGGTTTGTCGCGGCCTGGACAAGCGCGACCATCACGCTGGACGGGGTGATGGTCGCCATCAACCAGCTCATGGCGACGGTCTGGATCAGCCATCCCAAGCCGGAGATCAGCCCGGCAAGCCAGATCGCCCGAAAAGTGACGTTGTTGAGCGGCGCAAACGGCCCAGTTGCAGCCGCGGGCTTTCGC
>NZ_JBIWYK010000639.1:0-1457 GCF_044752385.1 Allobosea sp. CER48
CGGGCCAGGAAGGCCTGTCGGCGTCGAGGGGCGCCGCCAACAAGCATTCCTTCGGGAGATCGCCGTGAACAGCAATCGTCGCGAATTCCTCGGCACGGCTCTGGCCGGCGCCGCTTTCCTCGGATCCTCCTATCTGCCGGCGGCGGCGCAGCAGGAGACGATCAAGGTCGGCATCCTTCACTCGCTCTCGGGCACGATGGCAATTTCCGAGACGACGTTGAAGGACGTCATGCTGATGCTCATCGAGGAGCAGAACAAGAAGGGCGGCCTCCTCGGCAAGAAGCTCGAGGCCGTCGTGGTTGATCCCGCCTCGAACTGGCCGCTCTTCGCGGAGAAGGCGCGCGAGCTGATCACCAAGGACAAGGTTGCGGCGACCTTCGGCTGCTGGACCTCGGTGTCCCGCAAGTCGGTGCTGCCGGTCTTCAAGGAGCTCAACAACATCCTGTTCTACCCCGTCCAGTACGAGGGCGAGGAGAGCGAGCGCAACGTCTTCTACACCGGCGCCGCGCCGAACCAGCAGGCGATCCCCGCCGTGGACTATCTCGCCAAGGAGGAGAAGGTCGAGCGCTGGGTGCTCGCGGGCACCGACTACGTCTATCCGCGCACGACCAACAAGATCCTCGAAGCCTATCTCAAGTCCAAGGGCGTGAAGCCCGAGGACATCATGATCAACTACACGCCCTTCGGTCATTCCGACTGGCAGACCATCGTTTCGGACATCAAGAAGTTCGGCTCGGCCGGCAAGAAGACCGCCGTGGTCTCGACCATCAACGGCGATGCCAACGTGCCGTTCTACAAGGAACTCGGCAACCAGGGCATCAAGGCGACCGACATTCCGGTCGTGGCCTTCTCGGTCGGCGAGGAGGAACTCGCCGGCATCGACACGAAGCCGCTGGTCGGCCATCTCGCCGCCTGGAACTACTTCCAGTCGATCAAGACCCCGGAGAACGAGGCCTTCATCAAGCAGTGGCAGGCCTTCACCAAGAACCCCAAGCGCGTCACCAACGACCCGATGGAGGCCCATGTCGTCGGCTTCGCCATGTGGGTTAAGGCGGTCCAGAAGGCCGGTACGGTCGATCCCGACAAGGTGATCGACGCGCTGCCGGGCATCGAGGCTCCGAACCTGACCGGTGGCATCTCGAAGATGCTGCCGAACCACCACATCACCAAGCCGGTCTTCATCGGCGAGATCAAGGACGACGGCCAGTTCGACGTGGTCTGGAAGACGGCCGGTCTCGTCCCCGGCGACGCCTGGTCCAAGGAGCTCGACGGCTCGAAGGATCTGGTCGGCGACTGGGTCGAGAAGAAGTGCGGCAACTTCAACGTCAAGACCGGCAAGTGCGGCGCCGCCTGAGGTCATGAGGGGGAAGGGCGGTACGGGAAAAATCCCGGCCGCCCTTCATGTCTTGCCCTCGGCCCTGCGCCGATCGCTCCTCCTTCGCCGGAATGCGTCCCTG
>NZ_JBIWYK010000640.1:0-1456 GCF_044752385.1 Allobosea sp. CER48
AGGAGGATGACGCGCGGGCGGCCGGGCGCGGGCTCTGGGCGCTGGAGTTCGAACGGCCGGAGGCCTGGCGCCGCGCCCACCCGCGCTGAAGCCGCCCCGGAACCATCGGCTGCCGGTCAGCACAGGCCATTCTGGCGCCAAGAAGCGCCGCCATGTGGTTGACCTTCCGGCGTAGGCCGTGATCGGGTGCGGCCGGAGACGGAGAGTATCTGATGAAGCTCTATGACGGCGGACGGGCGCCAAACCCGCGGCGGGTCCGCATCTTCTTCGCGGAGAAGGGCGTGCCTCTGCCTGAGCTGGTGGCGATCGATATCGCCAAGAAGGAACACAGGACCGAGGCGTTCACGCGGATCAACCCGGCGCAGCGCCTGCCAGTGCTGGAGCTCGACGACGGCACGGCACTCGCGGAAACCATAGCGATCTGCCGCTATATCGAGGCGCTGCATCCACAGCCGGCAATGTTCGGCCGGGACGCCAAGGAGCAGGCTACGATCGAGATGTGGAACCGGCGCGTCGAGCTCGGCCTCTTCGCCAGCGTCGCGGCAGTCTTCCGCCACAGCCATCCTTCGATGGCAGAACTGGAGGAGCAGGTGCCGGAATGGGCCGAGGCGAACCGCGACCAGGTCGACGACCATCTCTGGCTGCTCGAGCTGCAGCTTGCCAGCAATCCCTTCGTCTGCGGGGAAACCATGACAGTCGCGGATATCACGGCCGGTATCGCCATCGATTTCATGAAGCCGTCGCGGATTCCGCTGCCTGAGGATTTCGTCCACATCCGCCGCTGGCATGGCGACCTGTCGACGCGCCCGAGCTGGAAGGCGTGATGTGTCGGCTGGTCCTGGCCCTGCTTGCTCTCCTCGCCCCGATGGCCGCGGCGCAGGCTGTGGAGCGATTGAGCGGCGAGGCGATCGAGCGTGCCTTCCGGGGCAATACCGTGTCGGGGCGCTACACCAATGGCGGTTTCTTCACCGAGTACCATGATCCGGACGGCCGCGCGCTCGGCCATAATGGCTGGCAACCCAATACCGATGCCTGCTGGATCACCAAGCCGGATCGCATCTGCTACTACTACGGTCCACCGAGCGACCGGACGGTGCATTGCTTCACCGTCGAGCTGAGCGGCGAGCTCTACGTGCTGCGCAATGTCGGCAACGGCGCTGTCAATGCGCTGGCCAAGGTCGAGCCCGGCAATCCGCGCAACCACACCGACAACGGCACAGCGTGGTATTGCGACGGGCTGATCTCGCGTGCGCCGACGCCGCGGATGAGCCGCAGGCTGGCGCAGCGCTGATGGCCCGGTATCTGCGAATCTCAGCTCTTGCGCTCGGCATTCTTGTCGCGGCGGCGGCTGGCGCGGCCGAACGGCTGAATGGGGAGCAGATCCGGCGCATCTTCGAAAACAACACCGTCACCGGTCTCTACACCGGCAGCAATCTGCCGTTCAGCGAGTATCACC
>NZ_JBIWYK010000641.1:0-1450 GCF_044752385.1 Allobosea sp. CER48
GCGCCCCCCGGAATTCGGTCTCGAGGACGTGCTCGCGAGGGCGCGGGCGCTTGCCGACAAGCCCTATGTCGCGCCGGTCAGCAATCTGCCCGACGTCTTCAGCAAGATGCAGTTCGCCGACTACCAGAAGATGCAGCCGCGGCGCGAGCGCTTCGCCTGGATGGAGCTCGGCACGCCTTTCAAGCTGGCGTTCTACCATCAGGGCATGCATTTCAACACGCCGGTCCGGATCAACGAGATCGTCAACGGCGCGGTGCAGGAGATTCCCTACGACGCCTCGCGCTTCGACTTCGCCGACCTGCATTTCGACCGCGATGCGACGAGCAAGCTCGGCTGGGCAGGCTTCAGGGTGGTCTATCCGGTCAACCAGCAGGGCAAGCTCGACGAGATCATGAGCGTGCTGGGCGCGAGCTATTTCCGCGTGATCGGCAAGGGGCAGATCTATGGCCTTTCGGGGCGCGGTCTCGCCGTCGACAGCGGCCTGCCGATCGCCGAGGAATTCCCGGCCTTCCGTGAATTCTGGCTTCGCCGCCCCAAGCCCAAGGACAAGCAGCTGACGTTCTACGCGCTGATGGACTCGCCGCGGGCTACCGGCGCCTATGAGTTCACCCTGTCGCCGGGCTCCGATTCCGTGCTGGGCGTGCGCGCGCGCGTCTTCATGCGCCAGGGCGCGTCGCCGAAGGTCCTCGGCATCGCGCCGCTGACGAGCATGTTCCTCTTCGGCCCGAACCAGCCGTCGCCGACCTATAATTTCCGGCCGGCTATCCACGATTCCAACGGCCTCGCCATGCGCGGCGGTGACGGGAAGTGGCTCTGGAGCCCGCTCGGCAACCCGCTGGGCAAGGTAGCCGTCACCGATTTTCCCGCCGAGAACCCGAAGGGCTTCGGCCTTCTCCAGCGCGGACGCGACTTCACGCGCTATGAGGACATCAAGGACCGCTACGACCTGCGCCCCAGCGCCTGGATCGAGCCGACGAACAACTGGGGCAAGGGCAGCGTACGCCTGGTCGAGATCCCGACCGCGGACGAGACCAACGACAACATCGTCAGCTTCTGGGTTCCGGAGAAGATCCCGGCGGCCGGCGAGCCGATGCAGTTCGATTATCGTATCCACTGGACGATGGACGAGCCCGCCATCCTGAACGACGGCACCTCCTTTGTCTGGCAGACGATCCGCTCGACCGGCGAGTTCTACCAGTCGAACCTCATCCGGGCCGGCGACGGGACGATCGCCTTCCTCGTCGACTTCAAGGGCCCGTCGCTCCGCAAGCTGCCGCCGCAGGCCCAGATCACGGCTGAGGTCAGTGCCAACGACAATGTCGAGATCGTCGGCACGGAGCTGCAACCCAATCCCGCGATCAAGGGCTGGCGCCTGACCTATCGGGTGAAGGTGAAGAACCCGGGGCTGACGTCCGAGCTGCGCGCCGCGTTGAAGGAGGGCGATCGCACG
>NZ_JBIWYK010000642.1:0-1450 GCF_044752385.1 Allobosea sp. CER48
GCGGTATCGGGAGCCGCCGGAAACGTCCAGGCGGCGGGATCCTGGGGGCTGTCGCAGGCGACGAGCCTGCTGCCGCGCTGGTGAGCGCGGCAGCCAGCAGCCGCGATCAGGCCAGCGCCTTCAGCGCGGAGCGTCCGGCATAGATCGCCTGCGCGCCGAGTTCCTCCTCGATGCGCAGCAGCTGGTTGTATTTCGCCGTGCGATCGGAGCGGGCGAGCGAGCCGGTCTTGATCTGCCCGCAGTTCGTCGCGACCGCGAGGTCGGCGATGGTCGAATCCTCGGTTTCGCCCGAGCGATGCGACATCACCGCAGTGTAGCCGGCGCGCTGCGCCATCTCGACGGCGGCCAGCGTCTCGGTCAGCGAGCCGATCTGGTTGACCTTCACGAGGATGGAATTGCCGGTCCGGGACTTGATGCCCTGCGACAGGCGGCTGACATTGGTGACGAACAGGTCGTCGCCGACCAGCTGGCACTTCGCGCCGACGAGGTCGGTCAGCGTCTTCCAGCCCTCCCAGTCGTCCTCGGCCATGCCGTCCTCGATCGAGACGATCGGGTAGTTGCCGACAAGCTTGGCGAGGTACTTGGCCTGCGCCTTCGGGTCGCGCGTCTTGCGCTCGCCTTCATAGACATAGGCGCCGTCCTTGAAGAACTCCGTAGCGGCGCAGTCGAGCGCCAGCGCGATATCCTCGCCGGGGCGGTAGCCGGCGCTCTCGATCGCCTGCATCACGAAGTCGAGCGCGGCTTCCGCCGACTTGATGTTGGGCGCGAAGCCGCCCTCGTCGCCGACATTCGTGTTGTGGCCGGCGTCGTGCAGCTTCTTCTTCAGCGTGTGGAAGATCTCGGCGCCCATGCGCAGGCCCTCGGCGAAGGAGTCCGCGCCGACCGGCATGACCATGAATTCCTGGAAGTCGATCGGGTTGTCGGCATGGGCGCCGCCATTGACGATGTTCATCATCGGCACGGGCAGGACGCGGGCCGAGGTGCCGCCGACATAGCGGTAGAGCGGCAGGCCGGAGGCCTCGGCCGCGGCCTTGGCGACGGCAAGCGAGACGCCGAGAATGGCGTTGGCGCCGAGCCTGGCCTTGTTCGGCGTGCCGTCGAGCTCGATCATGGTCTGGTCGATCGCGGTCTGGTCCTCGGCGTCCATCGCGACGATCGCCTCGGCGATCGCGACGTTGACGGATTCCACCGCCTTGAGCACGCCCTTGCCGAGATAGCGCGACTTGTCGCCGTCGCGAAGCTCGACGGCCTCATGCGCGCCGGTCGAGGCGCCGGAGGGGACGGCGGCCCGACCCATCGAGCCGTCCTCGAGCACGACATCGACCTCCACCGTCGGATTGCCGCGGGAATCCAGGATCTGGCGTCCGATGATGTCGATGATCGCAGTCATGGCAGGCTCCGGAGGAGACGAGGAAAGGATGAGGCGCTTCTAGCCAACCGGATGCGGTCG
>NZ_JBIWYK010000643.1:0-1435 GCF_044752385.1 Allobosea sp. CER48
GATGCGGCGCTGGCGTTGATCGTCTCGGCGCCCAACCGCGTCTTCATCCGCGGGCGCGGCATCGATGCCGAGCTCGGCGGAGAGATTCGCGTCGCCGGAACCTCGTCCGCGCCGGTGCTGAACGGCGGCTTCGAACTGCGCCGCGGACGTCTCAGCGTGCTGACGCAGCGCCTCGATTTCAGCCGCGGCCGGCTGACCTTCGCCGGCGGCCTGATTCCCGATCTCGACTTCGTGGCTGAAACCAGTGCCGGCGACGTGACCGCCAAGATCATCGTCAGCGGCCCGGCGGATCAGCCGAATTTCGCCTTCACCTCGCAACCCGAGTTGCCGCAGGACGAGGTTTTGTCGCGATTGCTCTTCGCGCGCGCCTCCGGCTCGCTCTCGCCCTTCCAGGCACTCCAGCTGGCGCAGGCCGCTGCACAGTTCGCCGGTGGCGGCGGGGACGACACCTTCGAACGGCTGCGCAAATCGCTCGGTGTCGACAATCTCGACATCCAGATGGGAGCTGGCGGGCCGACGGTCGGCGCATCGCGCTACCTCACCGACAACGTCTCCGTCGGTGTGAAGGTCGGCGCGAAGCCGGAGGACAGCGGCGTCTCGGTCGGCATAGACGTGACCAAGCGCCTGAAGCTCCAGGCGGAAACCGGTGCGGATGGCAGCGCCGCCGTCGGAATCGGAGCCGAGTGGGAATACTGACTGGCAGGCGGAAGGGAATCGCCTCTCGGGAGATTCGCCATCCGGACGCCACTATCGACTCCCGATTCCCCGATTTGAGGCCTTCAAAACGGGCCCGCCGGGGCGGACGATATTAACAGTCCGTAAATTTCGAGCCTCAAAGCGTGGCGCGCCTGCAACACCGGATTTCAAAGCACCCCGGAACCGGCCTCGGGGGGAGGAACGTGGTTGATCGGGCAGGCGGCTTTCGTATGGTGATCATGCGTCGGGACGTTCCCGGTCGCTGTTTTTCGTCTTCGCCTCCGAAATAGGTCGGTGACGCAGGCGAAAGACCGGGAATAGGCAGGTTCTGCGTCGGGCTAGAAAGTCTGGGGCGGGGGGCAGGCCGAAACCCGAGGGTCTCGAAACTCTTTTGGAGGTTACCAAATGAAGCTCGTTAAGAGCCTCCTCCTCGGTTCCGCCGCCGGCATCGCCGCGGTCGCCGGGGCTCAGGCCGCCGACCTTCCCTCGCGGAAGGCCGCTCCGGTCGAATACGTTCGCGTCTGCACCGCCTATGGCGCTGGCTTCTTCTACATCCCGGGCACCGACACCTGCCTGCGCATCTCGGGCCGTGTCCGCGCCGAGTACGTCGTCGGTGAGCGTTACGGTGAGTCGGATGCCTACGGCACCCGCGCTCGTGGCCGTCTGAACATCGACGCCCGCACGCAGACCGCCTACGGCACCCTGCGCACCTTCATCCGCTACGAGCTGACCAACAACT
>NZ_JBIWYK010000644.1:0-1434 GCF_044752385.1 Allobosea sp. CER48
TATGCCTGCCCACATCTCTTGGAACCAGAGCACGCGTCACGGGTTCGCATCGCGCCCGGCCTGCGCTAGACCATGCTCATGCCGCGTTCATTTGAGTTCCTGTGATAATGACGCAAAGTTCGGCTGACCGAGATCGGAACCCGCGCCGCATGATGACGACGACGATTGCCAAGCCTGCCGCCCTCAAACGCGCAGCCGCTCTCCTGCCTTTGCTGGCTCTGACCGCTTGCGCGGGCTCGCAGCGCTTCACCGGCCAGGTGATGAACCCGCCCTCCTACAGCCAGCCGGTCATGCCTTCGGCCCCGCCGGTCTCCTCCGCGCCGATCACGTCCGAGCCGCTGCCGCCACCCGGCGGTTACCCTGCGGCATCCGCCCCGCCGCCCGGCGGAGGCGCCCTGCCGCCGCCGCAGGACCCGTTCTTCAACCCCAATGCCGCTCCCCCGGCACAGGGGCAGCCGCTGCCGCCGACCGGCCAGCCCGAGGCTCCCGGCCTGCGCGGCAGCAGCAATCAGGTTGCCGGTCTCGGCGCCGCTCCGGCCGCGCCGCGCGCCGCCCCGGCCCCGGGCCGCGACAGCATGGTCGGCGGCTGGACGGCCCGCGAGGCGACCGGCGGCTCCTGCCGCGTGCAGCTGTCGAGTACGCCGACGCTCGATCTCTATCGCGCCAGCTCTTCGGGCTGCGCCAACCGCGACCTGCAGAAGATCACGGCCTGGGACTATCGCGACGGCGAGGTCTATCTCTACCAGCAGGGCGGCACGGTTGCGGCGCGGCTGCGCTCGGGCGGCGGCGGCTCGCTGGACGGCGCCGTGACCAAGTCCGGCGCGGCCCTTTCTCTCAATCGCTGACGGCAGCGAGGGCCGCGGCATGGCCGCCGCCCTCGCCCCCTCGCCTAGGGACGCAGCGCCCGCGCCAGCAGCGCCGTGGGCCAGAAGCTCTTCTGGATCGACAAGGCGAGCGTGGCGAAGCCGGCCGCGTTGTCGAGGGCCTCGTCGAGGATCGTGAACGGCGTCGGGCCGCCCGTGGCGATGACGCCTTCGACATCGGCGTAGCCCCCGGCGAGATCGGCCTCGAACTTCGCTGCCAGCCGGCGCATCGCCGCGTTCTCGGGCAGGCAGGTCATATAGAGCGTGCGGATGCCGCGATTGCGCGCAGCCATGATCAGCCGCCCGAACAGCTTGGCGCCGATGCCGCGCCGACGCCAGTCCATCTCGACGCTGAAGGCGGCCTCGCCGGTCCGTGCGGACAGATCGTCGAGCCCGCGCAATTCAGCCGCGCCGCGCACGACGCCATCCTCGACATAGGCATAGACGAGCCCGCCGACGCCGAAAGTCGTCGCCGCATAGTTTTCCAGAAAGGCATCACTGACCGCCGTGCCGAAGCGCTGATGCCGGGTTACCGGATCAAGCCTGAGCAGGTGCTCCCGGAACAGATCGC
>NZ_JBIWYK010000645.1:0-1432 GCF_044752385.1 Allobosea sp. CER48
TCGGCGGGATCGAGCGCGATCGTCTCGATGGCTCGCTCGGCGATGAGCCCCAGAAGCCTATGCTGCCCCTGATCCGTCGGATAATGCAGCAGGATGATCCGGGTGCTCAGCGCGGATGTCGCGGCGCGCCCGATCGCCAGCAGGGAGAGGTCGATCACCGGGACCGGGGTGCCGCGATAGCTGATCGCGCCGGCAACGCCGGCGGGCGCGGCCGGCAGCTGCTTCATGGCGAGCAGAGGCAGCACCGCCTCGACCCCCGCGGTGTCGAGCACGTAGCGATCCTGCCCGAGCTGGAACATCAGGAACAGCATCGGTCGCTCCGGCCCCGTCCCCCTTACGCGTGCAGCTTAAAGCGCGAGATGCTGCTGCGCAGCCCGCTCGACACCTGGTTCAGCTCGTCGATCGCGAGGGTCGACTGCTGCAGGGATTCGACGGTCTGCTGCGCCGCCTCGCTGAGCTGGGCCAGCGCTTCGCTGATCTGGCCGGCCCCCGTAGCCTGCGCCTGCATGCCCTCGTTGGCGACCTCGAAACGCGGCACCAGCCCCTGGACCTGATCGATGATCTCCGACAGCTGCCCGCCGACCTGCTGTACATCCTGCATGCCGCGCCGGACCTCCTCTGAGAATTTGTCCATGCCCATCACGCCGGCGGCGACGGCCGACTGGATGTCCTTGACGATCTGCTCGATGTCGTAGGTCGAGACGGCGGTCTGATCGGCGAGGCGGCGGATCTCGGTCGCGACCACCGCGAAGCCGCGGCCATATTGTCCGGCCTTCTCCGCTTCGATCGCAGCGTTGAGCGAGAGCAGGTTGGTCTGGTCGGCGACCTTGGTGATGGTGGTGACGACCTGGTTGATGTTGCCCGCCTTCTCGCTGAGGATGGCGAGCTTGGCGTTGATCGCGCCCGCTGCCTCCATCACCTGGCGCATGGTCGTCTCCATGCGTGCGAGCCCGGCCTGGCCGCCGCCGGCCAGCGTCGCGGTCTGTTCGGCCACGGCCGAGACCTCGTCCATGGTGCGCACCAGCTCGTTCGACGTCGCCGAGATCTCCTTCGAGGTCGCTCCGATTTCCGTCGTCGTCGCAGCGATCTCGCTGGCGGTCGCCTGCTGCTGCTTTGACGTCGCAGCCACCTCGGTGATCGAGGTGTTGACCTGGATGCTCGATTTCTGGATCTGGCCGATCAGTCCCGCGAGGTCGTCGGCCATGGCGTTGACGCCGTCGGCCAACGTGCTGAATTCATCGCGCCGCGAAAGCTGCAGCCTTTCGCTGAAGTCGCCGCGCCGCATCACGTCGACCATGCCGAGCAGCTTGCCGAGCGGCACGGTGACGGCCCTGAACAGCAGGTATCCGCAGAGGATGGCGAGGCCGAGCGCGATGACGAAGGCGATAATCAGTCCGAACTCGGCGGCGCGGACGATGCGGACGATGTTGCG
>NZ_JBIWYK010000646.1:0-1430 GCF_044752385.1 Allobosea sp. CER48
CGCCGCTGCTGCTGCAGCTCCTGATCTGGTTCAACCTGGCGCTGGTCTTCCCGACCATCGGCATACCCGGCGTGTTCGCCTGGCGCACGATCGACATCATCGGGCCGTTCATGGCGACGCTTCTCGGCCTCGGCATGAATCAGGGCGCCTACACCGCCGAGGTGGTGCGCGGCGGCATCCTCTCCGTCGACCAGGGCCAGACCGAGGCCGCCAAGGCGATCGGCATGACGCGGCTGACGACGCTGCGCCGGATCGTGCTGCCGCAGGCGATGCGCGTCATCATCCCGCCGGTCGGCAACGAGGTGATCAGCATGGTCAAGCTCACTTCGGTGGCGAGCGTGATCCAGTATGCCGAGATCCTGCGCAACGCGCAGACGATCTACTACGCCAACGCCCGCGTCATCGAGCTGCTGATCGTCGCCGCCGGCTGGTATCTGCTCGTGGTCACGCTGTTGCAGATCGGACAGTATTTCCTCGAACGCCATTTCTCGAAGGGGCGGGGAGGGCGGCGCACCAAGCGCGCCGCGGTGCAGGAGGAAGCGGCATGAGCGCGGTGGAGAAAAAGGCCACGGCGGACAATGCGATCGTCACGATCGCGAATGTCAGCAAGCTGTTCGGCGACCTGAAGGCGCTGAACAACGTCTCGCTCGCGATCGAGCCGGGCATGGTCCAGTGCATCATCGGGCCTTCGGGCTCGGGCAAGTCGACGCTGCTGCGCTGCATCAACCAGCTCGAGAAGATCGACCAGGGCGCGATCCGCGTCGATGGCGAGCTGATCGGCTACCGCCGCGTCGGCGACGAACTGCACGAGCTGACCGACCCGGAGATCGCGCGCCAGCGCCTCGTCACCGGCATGGTCTTCCAGCGCTTCAACCTGTTCAACCACATGACGGCGCTGCAGAACATCATAGAGGGGCCGCTCACCGTGCTGAAGCGGCCGCGCAAGGAGATCGTCGCCGAGGCGATGGCGCTGCTGGAGCGCGTCGGCCTCGCCGACAAGCGCGATTCCTATCCGAGCGAGCTCTCGGGCGGGCAGCAGCAGCGCATCGCCATCGCCCGCGCGCTGGCGATGAGGCCCAAGCTGATGCTGTTCGACGAGCCGACCTCGGCGCTCGACCCCGAGCTCGTCGGCGAGGTGCTCAATGTGATGCGGGACCTTGCCGCATCCGGCATGACCATGATCGTGGTCACGCACGAGCTCGGCTTCGCCCGCGAGGTGGCCAACGACGTCGTCTTCATGGACAAGGGCGAGATCGTCGAGCAGGGCCCGCCGCAGACCGTTCTCGTCGCGCCCAAGCAGGCGCGCACGCGCGACTTCATCGCCGCCGTCCTGAAGTGACGGCGACGGCAACAGCTCACTAGAGGGAGAGACACATGCTTCGTTTGACCATCGCCGCGGCGCTGCTCGCCGGCACCGCATTTGCCGCGCA
>NZ_JBIWYK010000647.1:0-1428 GCF_044752385.1 Allobosea sp. CER48
GGGCCGGAACTCGCGCCGCGGCCCTGAATTGACGCTGCCGGCAGCGTTCGTTAAATCGAACGAACGGTTTCGTCAGAAGTCTCAGGGAGAACGTCATGTCCGATCGCGCACCGGGTTTCAGCACACTTGCCATCCATGCCGGGGCGGCTCCCGATGCAGCGACGGGCGCGCGCGCCACGCCGATCTACCAGACGACTTCCTTCGTCTTCGACGATGTCGACCATGCCGCCTCGCTGTTCGGCCTGCAGGCTTTCGGCAACATCTACACGCGCATCGGCAACCCGACGAACGCGGTGCTCGAGGAGCGAGTTGCCGCGCTGGAAGGCGGCACCGCGGCGCTCGCCGTCGCGTCCGGCCATGCGGCCGAGTTCCTGAGCTTCCACGCCCTGCTGCAGCCGGGCGACGAATTCGTCGCCGCTCGCAAGCTCTATGGCGGCTCGATCAACCAGTTCAACCATTCCTACAAGAGCTTCGGCTGGAATGTGATCTGGGCCGATTCCGACGATGTCGAGAGCTTCGCCCGGGCGGTAACGCCCAAGACCAAGGCGATCTTCATCGAATCCATCGCCAATCCCGGCGGCGTCGTCGTCGATATCGCCGCGATCAGCGCCATTGCTAGGAAGCACAATATCCCGCTCATCGTCGACAACACGATGGCGACGCCCTATCTGCTGCGGCCCTTCGAGCACGGCGCCGATATCGTCGTGCATTCGGCCACCAAGTTCCTCGGCGGCCACGGCAACTCGATCGGCGGCCTGATCGTCGACGGCGGCTCGTTCAACTGGGTGGGCGACGACCGCTATCCCATGCTCTCCAAGCCGCGGCCGGAATATAACGGCATGGTGCTGGGCGAGACCTTCGGCAATTTCGCCTTCGCCATCGCGACACGCGTGCTCGGCCTGCGCGATCTCGGCCCTGCCCTCTCGCCCTTCAACGCCTTCATGCTGCTGACCGGCATCGAGACGCTGCCGCTGCGCATGCAGCGCCACTGCGACAGCGCGCAGAAGGTCGCCGAGCATCTCGCCAAGCACCCGGCGGTGGAATGGGTGAGCTATCCCGGCCTGCCCGGCGACAAGTATCACGAGCTGGCCAAGCGCTATGTGCCGAAGGGCGCGGGCTCGGTCTTCACCTTCGGGCTCAAGGGCGGTTACGACGCCGGCGTGAAACTGGTTTCGAACCTCAAGCTGTTCTCGCACCTCGCCAATATCGGCGACACGCGCTCGCTGGTGATCCATCCGGCCTCGACCACTCACCGCCAGCTCACCGACGAGCAGAAGGCGGCGTCGGGCGCCGGCCCGCAGGTGGTGCGCCTCTCGATCGGACTCGAGGATGTCGAGGATCTGGTCGCCGATCTGGATCAGGCGCTGGCCTGATCGCCGCTCCTCTCCGCAGCCAGCTCGGCGCGGATGCGGCTCGCCCTTTCCTCCT
>NZ_JBIWYK010000648.1:0-1422 GCF_044752385.1 Allobosea sp. CER48
GGCTTGGTGCCGGGCGTGCTTGGCCTTTCGAGGGCGCTCCGCTAGTTATGACCGATTATCCTCGCGGAACTCGCATGCTGCACTTCAAGCCCGGCATCCAGCCCGACAGCTCCATCCGCGCCTTCATCGAGCAGGGCGCGATCACGCTCGCGCGGCCGCCGGCCGAAGGGCAGATCCAGCCCGCGAGCCTCGATCTGCGGCTGGGTGAACGGGCCTATCGCGTCCGCGCCTCGTTCCTGCCAGGCCCGGAGCGCACGGTGCGCAGCCGGATCGAGGATCTCTCTCTGCACGAGATCGACCTGACGCGCGGCGCGGTGCTGGAGACCGACTGCGTCTACATCGCCGAGCTCATGGAAGGGCTCAAACTGCCCAGGGGGCTGCGCGCCGCGGCCAATCCGAAGAGTTCGACCGGCCGCCTCGACGTCTTCACCCGCGTCATCACCGATCGCGCCCGCGAGTTCGACCTGGTCGAGGATGGCTATGAAGGCCCGCTCTTCATCGAGATTTCGCCGCGTACCTTCCCGGTCCTGGTCAGGTCCGGCTCACGGCTCTCGCAGATTCGCTTCCGGGCCGGCGAGACGCGGCTCGACGACCGCGCGCTCGAGGAGGTCCATGTCCGCGAGACGCTGGTCAGCGCGGCCGAGCCCTCGTTTCAGGGCGGCGTAGCCGTCAGCGTCGATCTTTCCGGATTCGAAGGGCTGCTCGGCTATCGCGGCAAGCACCATACCGCGCTGATCGATGTCGATCGCGTCGGCGCCTATCGCGCTGCCGATTTCTGGGAGCCGATCCCGGATGACGGCTCGCGCAGCATGATTCTCGACCCCGGCCAGTTCTATATCCTCGCCTCCAAGGAGGCCGTGCATGTCCCGCCGGACTATGCCGCCGAGATGACGCCTTTCGACGCGCTCGTCGGTGAGTTCCGCGTTCACTATGCCGGTTTCTTCGACCCCGGCTTCGGCCACCGCGCCGCGGGCGGGCAGGGCGCGCGCGCCGTGCTCGAGGTCCGTTCCCGCGATGTGCCCTTCATCATCGAGGACGGCCAGATCGTCGGCCGTCTCGTCTACGAGACGATGGCCGCGCGGCCGGAGGCGCTCTATGGCGCCGGGCTGAAGTCGAACTACCAGGGCCAGGCCCTCAAGCTCTCCAAGCATTTCAAGGGCTGAGTGCAGGCGTCTTGATCCGATGCGGCGGGCTCCGAACTTCCCGGATGACACCGGCTTCGGGACCCGCTATGAACGCGGACCTGCCGCGCGTTGCTTCGCCAGCGTGAGGGGCATGCGGGCGTAGTTCAGTGGTAGAACGTCAGCTTCCCAAGCTGAATGTCGTCGGTTCGATCCCGATCGCCCGCTCCAATCCTCCCTGATGCATCACAGTCGTAAGGGACTCCGGGCTGCCCGTTCCAGCGATCCCGCACGGCTTGCA
>NZ_JBIWYK010000649.1:0-1408 GCF_044752385.1 Allobosea sp. CER48
TCGATCACGATGAGATCCAGGGAGCCGTCGACGGCATCCTCGAGCGTCAGTCGCGCGTCGCCGATGGCAAAGGGCACTCGCGGAGCACATTGGCTCAGGAAAGAGAAGCGGGCCGGGTCGGCCGCGATCGCGATCACCCGCGCATCGATCTCGTAGAAGCGCCAGTCCTCGCCGGAGCGGATCTGGCACGCGAGCGAACCTGTGCCGACCCCGACGGCCGCGACCTTGCCCAGCGTTCCGCCCCGCGCCCGCCGCGCGGCCTCGATGCCATTGGCGATCGGGCCGCCGGTGAAGTAGTAGCTCAACGGCTCCGGACGGCCGGTGACGAGGCTGCCGTCATCGTTGCGGATACGCTGCGCGCCGTGGAACGTCGTTCCGTGGATCAGGAAACGAAACTTGCCATCCGGCGCGTTGATGATGCGATGAACGCCGAAGAATGACCGCAGCGAATCCGTACGCTGCTGCTCGCTGACGATGATCGCCGCCAGCAGGCAAAGGGCCGCCGCGGATAGGCCCAATTTCACAGGCCGGCGCATGCGAATCGAGGTGAAGGCCGGCCGGCAGAGAAATCCCGCAATGAGCAGCAGCGGATATTCAAGCACGGAGTTGAACATGACCGGAGCGAGCAGGCCGGAGAACAGCCCGCCCAAAACACCGCCAAGGGACATCCAGAGGTAGAATTCGGTCAGGCGGGATGCATCGGGCCGGCGCTTCACCAGCTCGCCATGGGCCACCATCGCCGTCACGAAGAAGAGGCCGAGATTGAGCGACAGGGCCGGCCCCCAACCCATCGCCGGCTTCAAGAGCCACGCCGCGGCATAGCAGAACATCAGCGCCAGCTGCAGGTGCAGCATCCAGCGATGCGGCAGAACCGGCCGGCGCTGGAAGACGATGACGAAGGTCAGCAGGAAAAGCGCCAGCGGCACAACCCAGAGAAGCGGGGCGGCTGCGACATCGGTCGAAATGTGAGCTGTGACCGCGACCAACAGCCCCGAGGGTACGAACGCGAGCGCCACCCAGCTGGCGCGCTGGGCATTGGTGATCGCGACCGCCGGGTCTGCCCCCCCTGTCGCCGGCACGTCCGTCCGCCCGGAGCCGATCGCAAGCCCGGCGCAACCGGCGATGCCGGCAAGCAGCAACGCGAAGCCCCAGGCCCAGGCCTTGGTCTGCAAGGCAAGGGGAAGCAGGGGCTCGATCGCAAAGGGGTAGGCGATCAGGGCCAGGAAACTGCCGATGTTCGAGGCGGCGTACAGGAAATAGGGATCGGCGGCGTGACTGTGGCCGGTCCGTGCGAACCAGGCCTGCAGCAGAGGCCCGTTGGCGGCGACGGCGAAGAAGGGCAGTCCGACCGATGCAGCAAAGAGACCGAACAGCCAGAGCACCTCGCCCTCCTGCGGAGGACGCGCGA
>NZ_JBIWYK010000650.1:0-1402 GCF_044752385.1 Allobosea sp. CER48
TCGGGCTTGCCGTTCTGGCTGAGGAACCGAGGGCGCAGCCTCGATATCGCCTGACAGCGCAGCCTCAAACCTCGTCCTTGCGCTCCATCCACTTGATCAGCGGCAGGAGCGGCAGCACCCAGGCGAGCCCCAGCGCGATATAGGCGACCGTCTGCACCAGCTTCGGCGCCTCGGTGATCCGCCCTTGCGCCAGCGCCATCGCGACCAGCGCGTAGACGCAGACGAAGATGAGGATCACCACTGTCCCGAGCAGCTTGCGGTTGCGTTGTTTCATTCGGATCTCCGCCGCGCGTGTTCGCTCGCTGCGGCATTGCGGGCGTTGTCGGGTTGTCGCGACGGGTCTATGTCACCGGCGAAGGCGCTTGTGAAGCGCATGCAAGTCTCTGCGACCGAAAGCCCCGCACCCGTGACCCTCGCGCTCGACCAGACTGCCGGCGATATCGCCAAGGCCAATCATGCCGGAATCCGCCGCTGGCTCTGGGCCGTTGCGGGCCTCGTCTTCCTGATGGTGGTGGTGGGAGGCGCCACGCGGCTGACAGGATCGGGCCTTTCGATCACGGAGTGGAAGCCGATCACCGGCGCCCTGCCGCCGATTTCTGCCGAGGCCTGGGCCGAGGAGTTCGCCAAGTACCGGGCTAGCCCGCAATACCAGCTCCTCAACAGCGGCATGAGCCTGGGCGAGTTCCAGTTCATCTACTGGTGGGAATGGGGCCATCGCCAGCTCGGCCGCTTCATCGGGCTCGTCTACCTCGCCGGCTTCCTCCTCGTGGCGCTGCGCCGCGTGCTGCCGGCGCGCCAGATCGTAACCCTGTTCGGCATGGGACTGCTCCTCGGCCTCCAGGGCACGATCGGCTGGATCATGGTGGCGTCGGGCCTGCAGCCCGGCATGGTCGCGGTCGCACCGGTCAAGCTCACGCTGCATCTTACCTTCGCAGGCCTGTTCTTTGCCTCGGTCGTCGCCTTCGCGACCTGGCTGACGCCGCTGCGCCGGCCCGAGACCGCCGGCAGCAAGGCCTCAGCCTGGATCCTGTTGGTGCTGACCTTCGCCCAGATCGCTCTCGGCGGGCTGGTCGCTGGCTCCAAGGCCGGTTTCACCTTCAATACCTGGCCGCTGATGGATGGCGCGCTCGTGCCGTCAGGTTCGCTGCTTTTCGCCCAGACGCCATTCTGGGAGAACTTCGTCGACAATGTCGCGCTGGTGCAGTTCAACCATCGCGTCGGCGCCTATGTCCTGTTCGGCTTCGCGCTCTGGCAGGCGGTTCGCCTGCGGCGGATCGGCCCGCAATCGAGCGCGGCAAAGCGCGCGACGGCGCTCGCCGGGCTGATGACGGCCCAGGCCGCCCTCGGCGTCGTCACGTTGCTTCTGGTCGTACCGCTCTGGGCGGGGCTGGCGCACCAGGCT
>NZ_JBIWYK010000651.1:0-1397 GCF_044752385.1 Allobosea sp. CER48
GTCCATCCGAGATCGTGTAGGTGATCGTCGCGGTGCCGATGAAGCCGCCAGGCGGCTGATAGTTCAGCGTGCCGTCGGCGTTGATCGAGACCGTGCCGACGGAGGCCTCGGCGCCGATGATGGTGAGCGGATCACCGTCGACGTCGCCGTCATTCAGCATGACGGGCAGGATTGCGGGCGTGTCCTGACGAATGGCGATGGCGTCGTTGGCGGCGACCGGCGCGTCGTTGACCGGTGTCACGGTGATCGTGACGGTGTGGACCGACGTGCTCGTTCCATCCGAAATGACATAGGTGAAGCTGTCCGTTCCGAAGAAATTCGGGGCAGGGACGTAAGCGAAACTGCCATCCGCATTGACCGCTGCCGAGCCGAAGCCGGGCGGGCGTCCAAGCGCATAGCCGACCGGCTGTCCCTCCGGGTCGCTGGCGGGCGGGAGCCGGCTCGCGAAGCTGCCGTCCTCCGGCAGGGTGATGGCGAGGTCGGAGCCGACAGGCGGATCGTCCACCGCGGCGACGAACACGCTCACCGGCACCAGGATGACATTGCCGTTGCCATCGCTGATCGAGACCGAGAAGCCATCCGAGCCGTTGAAGCTTGGATTCGGCCGGTAGGTGTAGGTGCCATCCGGGTTGAGCACGACGGTGCCATTGGTCGGCGGCGTGTTCAGCGTGAAGGTCAGCTGATCGCCATCGGGGTCGGAGGCGCCGAGCGTGCCGGTTGCCGGCGTGTCCTCGGTGACGACGAGCGGTGGCGGGTTGGCGACCGGCGGATCGTTGACGCCCGTGACACTCACATTGACCGGGACGACGATTACGCCGCCCTGGCCGTCGGAGATGGTGACGCTGAAGCTGTCCGCACCGAAGTAATCGGGGTTCGGGGTGTAGATATAGGTGCCGTCGCCGTTCAGCACGACCGTGCCGTGTGCGGGCGGGGTCGCCAAGGCGTAGCCCAGCGGATCGCCATCGGGGTCGGAGGCGTTCAGCGTCCCGGTCGCCGAGCCGTCCTCGGGGACGACCAGTAGTGGCGGGTTGGCGGAGGGGGGATCGTTCGCGGGCGCGACGCTGAAGCCGATCGGTACGACCAGGGTGGCACCGGAGCTGTCCGTGATGGTGATTTCAAAGCTGTCCGGCCCGAAGAAGTCCGGGTTCGGAGTGTAGGTATAGCTGCCGTCCGCATTGATCACGACAGTTCCGTGCGCCGGTGGCGCGCTCACGCTGTAGCTCAGCACTCCGCCATCGGGGTCGTAGGCGTTCAGATGTGCGGTCGCGGGCGTGTCCTCGGTCACCACCAGCGGGCTCGGGTCGGCAATGGGGGGATCGTTGTCGACCGGGGTCACATCGAAGCTCACCGGCACCAGGATAGTGTTGCCCTGCGGGTCGGAAACCGCGATCTCGAAG
>NZ_JBIWYK010000652.1:0-1397 GCF_044752385.1 Allobosea sp. CER48
CGATGTCGACGCTCTGCTCGACGAACGCCGGCATCTCGCCGAATTGCCGGACGGCAACTGAAGCGAGCCAGGCCAGCAGCGCCGCGTGAAGGAGCACCGCGACCGGCAGGCCGGGATCGGGCATCGTCCAGCGCATGCGGATCGTCGCCGGCATCGTTCAGGCCGGATCCCGTGATGGCACGAAGAGATCGGTCCGGATTGTCCCTACCATCCGCTTGCTGCGCGCCGCTCGCCCCTGACGGGCGCAACAGCGACGATCAAGCCGACATTTTTGTGATCTCGGGCAACGGCTCCGGCTCCGCCTCGTCGCGCGACAGCTGGAAGCGCTCGAAGCGCTGCAGCTCCTCCTCGATCGCGGCCTTGAGCGCCGGCGTCTGCTGCCCTTCGAGCCAGCTCCATCGCTGCACCAGCAGCTTGCCCGCCGCGCGGTCAGTCTTGAGATCGAGCACGGCGACGATGCGCTCTCCCGCCAGAACCGGCAGGCCGAAATAGCCATAGACCCGCTTTTCCTTGGGCAGATACGCCTCGAAGGCATGAGCGTAGTCGAAGAAAAGCTTCGCGCGCCGGCGCTGGATCATCAGCGGGTCGAAAGGCGAGAGGATGTGGACCAGCGTCTCTTCCGGCGCCTCGCCCTGTTCCAGCGAAGGCGGCGACGCCCAGTGCTGCGCCTTGCCGGCGCCCTCGACGGCGACCTCGACGAGTTCCTTGCGCTTGACGCGGGCCGCGATCAGCTCGGCCACCGCCTTCTTGCCGGGGGCATCGAGATGGCAGGCGGAATCGAGGCTGACGAGCCCCTGCGCCCGCAAGGCCCGGTCGAGCTTGTAGGCCGTGACCTGCCGTTCGCTCGCAGGGGTCGGCTTCTTCTCCCACTGGAAATGCCTGTCGAACAGCTCGTAGGTCTTGAGCATCCCCGAACGGGCCGCGATCGCGAGCTCGCCGTCGTAGAAGGCGCGCTCCAGCAGCCCCTTGGAGGGCTTCTTGCTGGCCCAGAGATGCGCCTTCTCGATCAGCTCCTCGTCGATGTCGCGAATGGTCAGCGCGCCATCCCTGCGGATCCGCCGGAGGAGCTTGCGCGCCTCCTCACCCGCTCCGACGGCCGACCAGCGCTTCGGCTCCTCGCGATGCGCCTTCATCGCGGGCAGAAAATAGCGGATGTCGCGTGTCGGCACGTAGGCCAACGCATGCGTCCAGTATTCGAAGACGCTCTTTTCGATCGCCTGGAGATGGGCGAGGTCACTCCGGCGATAGCCGGGAATGCGGGCATAGAGGATATGGTGGTGGCAGCGCTCGATCACGTTGATCGTGTCGATCTGGACATAGCCGAGCTGCTCGACCGCGGCCCGTGCCGCCGCCGGACCTGCACCGAATGGCGCGCGCGTGTCCAGCCGCTGGGCGCG
>NZ_JBIWYK010000653.1:0-1396 GCF_044752385.1 Allobosea sp. CER48
GGGCTGATCATGCTTGTGCTGACGGGACTGGCGATGGCAGCGCCGGCACCGGAACGGCGCGTCGCGCTCGTCATCGGCAATTCCAGCTATCGCAACGCGCCGGCTCTGCCGAACACCGTCAACGACGCCCGCGACATGGCCGCTGCGCTGCGCAAGGTCGGCTTCGAGGTGATCGACGGCGTCGATCTCAACAAGCGCGGCATGGACGAGGTGCTGACGCGCTTCGCCCGGCTCGCGCAAGACGCAGATTCCGTGATGTTCTACTTCGCCGGTCACGGCTTCCAGTTCAACGGCGAGAACTACCTGGTACCGGTCGAGGCGAAGATCGAGGATGAGGTCGGCGTTCAATACGAGACGACGCGGCTGGCCGATGTCGTCACCGCCCTGAACTTCGCCAAGGGCGTCAAGATCATGGTGCTGGACGCCTGCCGCAACAACCCCTTCGTCAACCAGCTCGCACGAAGGCAGGCGACACGCGGCTTCTTCGTCGGCTCCGGCCTCGCGCCGGTGGCTCGGGCACAGGGAATGGTTATCGCCTACGCGACGCAGGCCAATGACGTCGCTGCCGACGGCGCCGGCCGCAACAGCCCCTTTACCGCGGCGCTGGTGCGCGAGATCGATCAGCCCGGTCTAGAGGTGGCGACCCTGTTCCGCCGTGTCCAGAAAAGCGTCTACGATGCGACCTCGGGGCGGCAGACCCCCGAACTCTCGCTGTCGCTCCTCGGCGATTTCTACCTGAACCGCGAGGAGACCGATGCGGATGTCTGGCAGCGCATCCGCTCCAGCGACGAGCCGGGCGTGTTGCGGGACTTCATCCAGCGCTACCCGGCCAGTTTCTTCGCGATCGATGCACGGACGCGTCTCGACCTGATCGAACGGCGTTCTGTCGCGACGAGCGAACGCGACAAGCTGGTGCGCGAGTTCGCGGAGCGCGAGCGGGCGTTGCTCGAAAGGCTCGAACGAGCAGAGCAGGGCCGCCAGCAGGCAGCGACCGATCTCGCCCGGCAGGAGCGCGTCGAGGCGGCCGCACCGCCTCCCGCGGCCGGCGATGCCCCGCGGGCGAGGCCGGCTCCGATCGAGCCCAAGCTGCCGGTTGCGGATACGGCAGAGCGCTCCCGTCTCGCCGACGAACTGGCCAGGCGCGAGAAGGAACTGGCTACGCTGGAGGCCGAGAAGCGGCGGCTGGCCGACGAACGTCGCGCGCTCGAGCAGGCGATGGCGGCGCGGCTGGGCACGCTCGCGCCATCGTCGATCGACCGTTCGACACAGCCGCAGGCCATGCCGGCGAATGCGCCGCGCCCGGCAGAGCGCCGTCTCGAGACGCAGGCGCCGGGCGCGCCGGGCAGGGCGAATTGCAGCGAGCTTCTGTTGCGGGCCCAGCTCGGCGAGCTGACCC
>NZ_JBIWYK010000654.1:0-1390 GCF_044752385.1 Allobosea sp. CER48
AGGCGCGGATCGATTCCGCACCGGCGGACATCCCTGCTGCCCTTCCCGCAGCGCAGGGCTACCCGCTGGGCGCCCGCGCTCCACCCTCCCTGGCCTGAAGCCCTTTTCCTTCAGCTCAGACCAGGACCCATCGATGACAACCGTTTCCACGGCCCCGGCCGCGCCCGAACGCGCGGACCTGCGGGCCGCATCCCTCTATCGCGCCGTCTGGCGCTGGCATTTCTACGCCGGGCTCATCACCCTGCCCTTCCTCATCCTGCTGGCCGTGACGGGCGGCCTTTATCTCTTCAAGGCCGAGATCGACGGGCTGATCCACCGTGACGTCAAACGCGTCGAAGCCCGCGTGGGCGCCGAACGTCCGCCAAGCGAGATCATCACGCAGGCCACGAAAGCCTTCGCCGGCCAGCCGGTGAAATATGTTCCGCCCGAAACCACGACCGCTTCCGCCGAAGTCACGATCCGCAGTGCGTCGGGCATGCGGATGATCGTCTATGTCGACCCTTATGACGGGCGCGTGCTGGGCCAGATTCCGGACCGCGGCACGGTGATGTGGGTGATCCGCCAGCTGCACAGCCTTGCCTATTTCGGGCCGGTCGCGAATGGAATCATCGAGATCGTCGGCGGCTGGGCGATCCTGCTCGTGCTCACCGGCCTCTATCTTTGGTGGCCCCGCAAGCAGAGCGGCGGCATCGTCACCGTGCGCGGCAAGCCGCGACATCGCGTGTTCTGGCGAGACCTGCACGCGGTGACAGGCCTGATTGCCGGCGGTTTCATTCTCTTCCTCGCCATCACCGGCATGCCCTGGTCAGTGCTCTGGGGTGCCAAGGTCAACCAATGGGCGAATGGCCATAACTTCGGCTATCCCGCCGGGGTCCGCGTCGCGGTGCCAATGTCCGATGAACACCTTGCCCATGCCGGGCCGACCTCATGGTCGCTGGAACAGGCCCGGGTGCCGGAATCGGCTGCGCATGGCGGCAAGCCTCTCGACCTCGATGCTGCCGTCGCCATCTTCGATCGGCTGGGCCTGAAGCGCGGCTATGCGGTCAATCTCCCAGGCGGACCGAGCGGCGTCTACACCGGTTCGGTCTACCCCAAGGACATGGCATACCAGCGGGTGGTCCATCTCGACCAATACAGCGGCAAACCCTTGATCGACATGAGCTATGCCGACTACGGCCCGCTTGGAAAGGCGCTCGAATGGGGCGTCAACGTGCACATGGGCCAGGAGTTCGGGCTGGCAAATCAGTTGCTGATGCTGGCGGTGTGCCTGGCGATCATCCTGCTTGCCGTCTCGGCGCTGGTGATGTGGTGGAAGCGGCGGCCTCAGGGCTCGCTGGGCGTCCCGCCGCTGCCCACCGACAAGGCGACATTGTGGGGTGTCGCCGGGTTG
>NZ_JBIWYK010000655.1:0-1384 GCF_044752385.1 Allobosea sp. CER48
TCCGCGAACCCGGCCCGCTGCTTCGTTCAGCCTGAGTTCATTTTCGGCCCCCCAGTTTCCGGCAGGGAGACCGGAAAACCGGCCCTTGGGGAACTATCGAAACCGTGCTGACGCCCGATGAGACGCCAGGCGCAAGATCGGCCGTGCCTGGAGATCGCCAGGTCGCGATCCGCTTCGCACGCCTGACGCGCGATTTCTGGCGCGGCGAAACCGCCCGCTGCGCCTGGCTCTGGTCGCTGCTGCTGGCGACAGGCGTCATCCTCTCGGTTTTCGCGAACGTCACGGTCAATCGCTGGAACGGCTGGTTCTTCGACGCGCTGGAGCGGAAGGACGGCCATAGCGCGCTCGTCGCCATGGCGGTATTTCCCGTCATCGTCCTCGCAGTTGCGGGAGTCGGCGTACTCATCCTGAAATCGCGCGAGACCTTCCAGGTCCACTGGCGGCAATGGCTCACGGCCAAGCTCGCCGATGGCTGGGTCGGCGAGCGGCGCTTCTTCCGCCTCGGCCTCAGCGGCAACGAGCCGGCCAATCCGGAATACCGCATCGCCGACGATGTCCGCTGGGCGACGGAGCCAGTCGTCGACTTCGCGATCGGCCTGCTCTCCTCCGTCATCACCATCGTGATCTTCATCGAGATCCTCTGGGAGATCGGCGGCAGCCTAGGCCTGAACTGGGGCGAGACCCGGATCGTCGTGCCGGCCTATCTCGTGCTGGCGGCGGTGTTCTATGCGGTGATCGTCTCGGCGCTGGTGATGACCGTCGGGCATCGCCTGGCTGGGCTCATCGCAGCGCGCAACGAAAGCGAGGCAGGCCTGCGCTTCGCCCTGATGCGCATCCGCGACCATGGCGAGGCGATCGCGCTCGCGAGGACGGAAACGGGGGAGCGCCAGGCCGTGGCGCTGAGCTACGCGGTGGTGGTGCAACGCTGGCTGACGGTGATCCGTCAGCGCGCGCGCCTGACATGGATCACCAATGGCAGCAGCGCGCTGGTGCCGATCGTGCCGCTGCTGCTGGCCGCGCCGAAATACCTTGCCGGCGAAATGACCCTCGGCGGCGTCGTCCAGGTCGCCGCCGCCTTCGTCGCCGTACAGAACGCCTGCAACTGGCTACTCGACAATTTCATGCGCATCGCCGAGTGGCTCGCCGCCGCCCGGCGGGTCAACGAACTGGCCGATGCGCTCGTCGAGATCGAAGCCCGGCCACCTCAGCACGCTCTCATCATCGAGCAGACGCAGGACGGGTCACTGAGGCTGCAGGACGTTGCCCTGCACGACGGCCTGGGACATCCGCTCGCCGCCGGCGTCGATATCAATCTGCCCGCCGGCGCGACGCTTCATGTCCAGGGCGACGCCGGCTTCGCCAAGAACGCACTGCTGCAGGCCAT
>NZ_JBIWYK010000656.1:0-1384 GCF_044752385.1 Allobosea sp. CER48
CCCCGTTCAACCGCGCCAGGAAGGCGCCATCCCCGGATCTGGCCTGCATCGTGGCGAAAGCGCTCATCGGGCCGGGCCTGCCGCGATCTCTCAGCCGGCGCGAGCGGCTCTGAGCCGCTCCGCCGGGACCTGCTTCTGAATCTGGGCGAGCTCGCTCTCGGCCTCAACCTCGCGGCCGAGCAGGCGCAGCGACTGGACCTTGTGCTGGCGGTAGAGCGGGTTGCCGGCGTCACTTGCGATCGCGTTCTCGATCGCGGTGATCGCTTCCTCGTGCCGGCCGAGCGACCGCAGGCTGTTGGCCTTGTGGAATGAGAAGTCGTAGCGCCCCGGCTGCTGGGCGAGCAGTTCGTCCATCGCTGCGACGGCGGCCTCATGCCGGCCGAGTTCGCGGAGATAATTCGACTTGTGGTAGCGCAGGAACGCGACCTCGGGGCGTTTCGCAACACCGGCATCGAAGGCCGCCAGCGCCGCCTCCGGCTGCTTCATCGCGCGTCGGGCATAGGCGATGTAGAAGTGGAACTCGATCGCGTCCGGATTCAGCGACAGCGCCGTCTCGAAGGCGCGGATCGCCTCCTCGCAGCGGCCGAGTTCGTAGAGATAATAGCCCTGGTAATAGAGCAGATCGGCATCACCGCGATGCCGGGCGAGCGCGGCCTCGATGGTCGCCAGCGCGTCCTCGTAGCGCTCGCTCTTCTCCTGTGCCTTCGCCTGCCGAATCGCGGCACCCAGCGGACCGGCAGGTCCGCTATCGCCGCGGAAGATCGTCAGCACGCGCTCCTGCCCGAGCGCCTGGGCATGCTGCAGCGACGATTTGCCGTCGCGGTCCTTGAGATGCGGGCTGGCGCCCGCTTCGACCAGCGCCTCGACCACATCGCCATAGAGGCGGCCGCCATCGCCGAGGATCACGGCCTCCAGCAGCGCCGACCAGCCGAGATCATTCGCCCGGTCGACCGGGATCCCCGCCGCCAGGCAGACGCGGACCGTGCGCAGGAAGCCCTTCTCGCTCGACGGCAGCAGCGGCGTGCCACCGAAGCGGTTCACGCTGTTCCGATCGGCGCCGGAAGCGATCGCCAGCTTCAGGATCGCATTGAAGCCGTTGGCACCGGCGCAGAGATAGGGCGACAGCAGGGTGATATCGCGCGCATTGACGTCGGCGCCCGCCTCGATCAGGCGGCGTGCCATGGCGAGGTCGTTCTTCTGCGTCGCGGCCATCAGTGCCGTGCGGCCGAGGCCGTCCCGGGCATCCAGCGCGGCGCCGGCCGCGAGCAACTGCTCGACGGCAGCATGATCGCCTTGCTCGGCGGCGGCGATCAGCGGCGTGCTGGAAGGCTGGGTCGTCATCGGTTTATCCTGTCGGTCGGATGGCAGGGCCGGCTTCGGCCTG
>NZ_JBIWYK010000657.1:0-1381 GCF_044752385.1 Allobosea sp. CER48
GATGACGCGCTCTGGAATGGCTTCGACAGCGCCCGCGCGGCAATTGTCGAAGCGTCGCAAACGCGCAAGCCGGCACCGCGCTACGTCGACTGAAGCGAAGGGTGCTCCGGCAGGCCGTCTATCGAGCGGCGGCCTGCGCGGGCTCGCAGACGTCGGCGCAGACCCGGTTTCGCCCGCCCTGCTTGGCGACATAAAGCGCCCGGTCCGCGAGGCCGAGGCAGGCGTCCAACGCGTCCCGAGGGCCGATCTCGGCCACGCCCAGCGAGACGGTGAGGGCAAAGGCATCATCGCCAAGGGCGAGGGGTTCGCGCGTGATCGCTTCCCGGATGGCTTCGCTGAGACGCGTGGCCTCGGCGAGATCGGCGCCCGGAAAAAGGACGGCGAACTCCTCGCCGCCGATCCGGGCGAGCAGGTTGAAACCGCGCTCTGCCGAAAGGCTCAGTCCTCGTGCGACGGCTGCCAGCGCCTTGTCGCCGCCTTCATGGCCGTAGCGATCATTGAGGCGCTTGAAGTGATCGACGTCGATGATGGCGACCGAAATCGGCAGCCCCATTTCGCGGGCTTCGTCGACGAGGCTGCGGCCACGCTCGAAGAAATGGCGGCGGTTGAACAGCCCGGTCAGGAAGTCGCGTGCAGCGAGATCCTGCAATTGCCTGAGCTGTGCCAGCGTGTCCACGGAGGAGGCGATCCGGCACTGCAGTTCCTCGAGAACGAAAGGGCGCGAGACGAAGTCATGGGCGCCGGCCTTCAGGAAGCCGGCCGAGGTCTTGCGGTCCGTGGAGGAGGAAATGCCGAGCAGGCGGACATGCGGATGGTGGCGCCGGATGCGCCGTGCCAGCTCGAAACCGTCCATGTCCGGCATATAGTAGTCGCTGACAACGAGCTGGATATCCGGGTTGGCTTCGAGGATCGTGAGGGCCTCCTGCCCGGATCCGGCCTCGACGACCGCATATTGCTGGATCGTCAGCATATGCGCGAGGACCTTGCGCGTCGTGCGTGTGTCGTCGACGACGAGGATCCGCGTATTGCGGTTGTCCAGCGCGCGCTTGACCGTATTGACGAGGTTGGGCAGGGCGAGTTCGTTGTCCTTCAGGACATAGTCGATCACCTCCCGCTCCATGATGCGGCCTCGCGTCGCGAGGTCGAAGGTGGCGGTGAACACGACGGAAGGGATGCCGTGCGAGACGGTCCAGTCCAGCGCCTCGCCGCGCGGGGCGTCTGGCAGGTTGAGATCGACGACGGCGATCGTGTAGGCGCCCGGTGCCGCGACGATGATCTCGCTCAGCTCCTTGAGCGAGCCGCAGGTCGTGACCGGCAGGCCAGTCTCCGCTTCGAGGAACTGCCGTAGGGCAAGGGAGAATGTCCGCGAGTCCTCGATGAC
>NZ_JBIWYK010000658.1:0-1374 GCF_044752385.1 Allobosea sp. CER48
GATCGAGCCGGAGAAATCCTGGCGCAGCCGGTCGAGCAGCTCCACGATCTGCGCCTCCACAGTGGCGTCGAGCGCGGTCGTCGGCTCGTCCGCCAGCAGCAGGTCGGGCTCGACCAGCAGCGCCATCGCGATGACGATGCGCTGGCGCATGCCGCCCGACAGCTGGTGCGGATAGGCATCGAGCCGGTCCGGGGCGTCGGAGATGCCGACCTTGGTCAGCATGGCGAGGCTGCGGACGCGGATCTCCTGACGCGAAAGTTGCGGAAAGCGCCGCCACAGGATGTCGCGCAGGTGGGTGGCGACGGTGAAGAGCGGGTTCAGAGCCGTCATCGGGTCCTGGAAGATCATCGCGATTTTCCGGCCGCGCCAGTCGTTCATCTCGGCTGGTGACAGCTTGAGCAGATCGGTGCCCTCGAACAGGATCTCCCCGTCGATGCTGTCGAGATTGTTGGGCAGCAGCCGCAGCAGGCAGGACGCCAGCGTCGACTTGCCGGAACCGGATTCGCCGACGATTCCGATGATGCGGCCGCGCGCGAATTCCAGGTTGATGCCGCGCAGGATATGCGCCGGCCCCTGATCGGTTCTGGCGTCTAGTCTGAGATTGCGGATCTCCACCATCGCGTTGGAAGCCGTGGTCATCTCAATGCCCTCCCCGGTCCAGGCGGGGGTCGACGGCATCGCGCAGGGCTTCGCCGAACAGCGTGAAGCCGAGCGTGGCGACGGCGAGCGCCGCACTGGCGACGACCACCGGGACCTTCGAATCGGAGAGATAGGCATAGCCGTCATAGATCAGCGTGCCCCAGCTCGCGAGCGGCGGGCGCACGCCGAGCCCGATGAAGGAAAGCCCGGCCTCGATCGTGATGACGACGGGGATGTCGATGCTGGCCAGCACGACGAGCGGCCCTGCGATGTTGGGCAGCACATGCGACAGCACCAGGCGCCGCGCGGAAGTGCCGAGCAGGCGCTCCGCCTCCATGAACGGCGCATTGCGAAGGGTCAGCATCTGGGCGCGGGCGACGCGGCCGAAATGCGGCACCAGCGTCACCGCGACGATCGCGGTCACCAGCCCGGTGGAGGGGCCGAACACCGCCACCACCGCGAGCGCCAGCACGAGGCTCGGGAAGGAGGAGACGATGTCGAAGACGATCAGGATCACGCGCTCCCAGCCTGTGCTGAGCGTGGCCGCGATGATGCCGAGCAGCGTCCCCACCACAAGGGCGGAGGTGATCGCGATCAGGGCGACCAGCATCGCCACCTGAGCGCCAAAGACGAGGCGGCTGTAGAGATCGCGGCCGAGATGGTCGGTGCCCAGCCAATGGGCAGCGGAAGGGCCGGAGAAGCGATTGAGGATGTCGAGGGCGTCGGGATCATGCG
>NZ_JBIWYK010000659.1:0-1371 GCF_044752385.1 Allobosea sp. CER48
CGCTCAACCTCGCCCTGCTGGAGGCACGCGGCAGCCTGTTCACGATTTTCGACGCCGAGGACATCCCCGATCCGCAGCAATTGCGGATGGCAGCAGCCCGCTTCCTGCGGGCGCCCGATGATCTCGCCTGCCTGCAAGCGCGGCTCGTCATCGACCACGCCAACGAAGGGCTCCTGCCTGCCCTGTTCGCGCTGGAATATGCCGGGCTGTTCGACGTGCTCAACCCCGGGCTGCTGCGCGCCGGCCTGCCGATCATGCTCGGCGGCACCTCCAATCATTTCCGCACGGCGGCGCTGCACGCTGTCGGCGGATGGGACGCCTGGAACGTCACCGAGGACGCCGATCTGGGCTTTCGCCTCGTCCGGGCCGGTTATCGCATCGGCGATCTGCCCTGTGACACGCGCGAGGAAGCGCCCCTCACGATACCGGCCTGGCTCAGGCAGCGCTCGCGCTGGATCAAGGGCTACATGCAGACGCTGGTGACGCATTCGCGGGCACCGTTGACGACCCTGCGGCAGGCCGGCCCGAGCGCCTGCCTCGCCTTCCTGTCGCTGGCCCTCGGCACCGTCGTCGCCGCGTTGGGCTATCCGATCTTCATCGCCGCGGCACTCATGGCCGCAGTCCATGGCTCGCTCCTCGCCCCCGGGAGCGCGCTGGCGAGCCTGACATCGACGCTCGCCCTGACCGTCTGGGCCCTGGGCATGGTCGCGCTATTCGTGCCGCCCGCAATGGGCGCCCTGCGCCGCCGGGCGCCACGGCTCCTTCTGCTCCTGCCGCTGCTGCCGCTCTATTACGGGCTCGTCTCGGTAGCGGCCTGGCTGGCGCTCCACGAGTACTTCAACCGCCGTTTTGCCTGGAACAAGACTGAACATGGGCTGGCGCGCCGGCGCGCGCCGATCGCGCCCGCTACGAGTGCCGCAACCATTCCGCTGCCGCCTGCGCCGGAGGCTGCTCGATATTGAGGGCCCCGATGAAGCTTCCGTCCTTCCCCATCAGGTAGACCAGCGCGGTGTGGTCCATGGTGTAGTCGCCATCCTTCAGCGGCACCTTCTTGGCATAGGCGCGATAGGCCTTGATCGTGGCGTCGATGGCCGCGCGATCACCGGTCAGTCCGATGATGCGGGGGTCGAAGGAGCCGAGATAGCTCTTCATCGCCTCGGCCGTGTCGCGCTCGGGATCCACGGTGATGAACAGCGCCTTGAGCTTCCTGGCCTTGTCGCCGTCGCCGGCCGCACGCAGCGCCTCGGAGATCTCGAAGAGCTTGGTCGGGCAGACATCGGGGCAATGGGTGAAGCCGAAGAAGACGAGGAAGGGCGAGCCCTTCAAATCCGCGTCCGTCAGCGGCTTGCCATCCTGGGTCGTGAGCGTGAA
>NZ_JBIWYK010000660.1:0-1368 GCF_044752385.1 Allobosea sp. CER48
TCAGGACATTGCCGAGGACGAGGCCACCGGCAACGCCTGCGGCCGTCGTCAGGGCACTTGCCATGAAGCCGCCGCCGCGGCCTGGCGCTTGCTGCGGCTGGTTGCTCCATGGGCCGGGCTGTGCCGGGGCGGCAGCCTGCATCGGAGCAGCCTGCACGGGTTGGCCCTGCGGCTGGGTGTTCCAGGCGCCGGACGGGGCACCGGCATCGGCGCGGGGCGGCACGGAGGGTACGGACCCCGTGCGCGGCACGCTGCCGCCGCCGAAGATGCCGGACAGGAAGCCGCCGGCGGCCGGCTGCGCCGCAGCTTCGCTGGCGCGCTTCTCCGCGTCGCGCAGCTGGCCCTGAAGGGCCTCGACCTGCTGGCTGAGATTGGTGAGCGCCTGTTCCTGCACATAGACGGCCTGCGCCATGGCATAGGGCGCATAGGGCTGCTCGCGCAGGCGTTCTGCGATGAAGTTCTCAGCCTCGGGGTCGCGGGGCTGGTTGGCCGCCTGCTTCAGGCGGTCGAAAATCCCGGCGATCACGTCGCGTTCCTGCGGCGTCATCGTCATCTCCTCTCGTTGCGCGGCGTCACGCGCGCCGCGCTCAAGAGGTGGGACCGGCCTGTGACAGTATCAAGGCCGGAACTGCGGCAGGCTGCCGCGCCGTATCAGATGGTGCCGAAATCGTCGTCCGGCGGCGGCATCTCGTCGACGTCGGAGCCAGGCTGCAGCGTGCCGCGGTTGAGCACGACGACCGTCGTGCCGGTGGGCACGCGGCTGTAGAGGTCGATGATGTCCTGGTTGAACAGGCGGATGCAGCCGGAGGAGACCGACTTGCCGATCGACCAGGGCTCGGACGTGCCGTGGATCCGGTACATCGTGTCGCGGCTGCCCTGGTAGAGATAGAGCGCACGGGCGCCGAGCGGGTTCTCGAGCCCGCCAGCCATTCCGGCCGCCCAGGGGCGGTTACGCTCCGGCTCGCGGGCGATCATCGCAGGCGTCGGGGTCCAGCGCGGCCACTGCGCCTTGCGGGCGACCGTGGCGCGGCCGCGCCAGGACATGCCCTGCTTGCCGACGCCGATGCCATAGCGGATCGCCTTGCCGCCTTCCTGGACGAGATAGAGATAGCGGTTGTCGGTATCGACGACGATCGTGCCGGGCTGCTCGCGCGTCGGATAGGAGACGATGCGGCGCAGGAACTGCGGCTCGACCTCGGTCAGGTCTGTTGCCGGCAGCGGGTGCAGCTCGTCCGGCCGCTCGCCATACATCGAGAGATACTCGGGGCTGATCACTGGCCCCTTGGGAGCAGCCTCGTAAGGCTGCTGGCGCTGGCTCACGCAGGCCGCGAGGAACAGCGGCGTCAGGGCTGCGAAAACGCGGCGGGT
>NZ_JBIWYK010000661.1:0-1367 GCF_044752385.1 Allobosea sp. CER48
CCCCGGACCTCCCTGGCGTCGGCCGGGGCAACCGGTCGAACGCTACCCCTACTTAGGCATTCAACAGCCCGGCGAAAACCATCGCTTCGCGAATGACCTTGCCGGTCGCCGGCGTCACCGGCATCAGCGGCAGCCGAACCTCCTCCTCGATGCGGCCAAGCAGCGCGAGACCATGCTTGGCGCCCGCGAGGCCGGGCTCCCTGAAGGTGGCATCGTGGAGCGGCACCAGCCGATCCTGCACCTTCAACGCCCCGGCGTAATCGCCCTTCAGCGCGGCTTCCATCAGGTCCGCGCAGAGCCGCGGTGCCACATTGGCGACGACCGAGATGCAGCCATGTCCACCGGCCGCCATATAGGCGAGCGCCGTCATGTCTTCACCCGAGAGCTGGATGAAGTCCGGCCCCATGGCATGGCGCTGCTGCGAGACGCGGGCCAGATTGGCGGTCGCGTCCTTCACGCCAGCAATGTTGCTAAGCTCGTAGAGCCGCGTCATCGTCTCGACGGACATGTCCACCACCGAGCGGGGCGGGATATTGTAGATGATGATCGGGATGCCGATCGCATCGTTCACCGCCTTGAAGTGCTGGTACATGCCCTCCTGCGTCGGCTTGTTGTAGTAGGGCGTGACGACGAGGACTGCGTCGGCGCCGGCCTTCTCGGCATGAACAGCGAGGTCGACGGCCTCGATCGTGTTGTTGGAACCTGCACCGGCGATGACCGGAACGCGGCCCTTGGCCTGATCGACGACGATCTCGACGACGCGCTTGTGCTCGTCGTGCGACAATGTCGGGCTTTCACCGGTGGTGCCGACCGGGACGAGGCCGGTCGAGCCGTTGTCGATCTGCCATTCGACCAATGCGCGCAGCGACGCCTCGTCGATCTTGCCGGCTTTGAAGGGCGTGACCAGAGCGGGCATTGAGCCGGTAAGGGCAATGTGCTTGGTCATGTCGGAGATCCTGAAGCGATAAATCGGGTCATCGGTCGCCACACATAAACCGTCGTTTGGTCAAGGCAAAGCCGGCAATGCATGAAAATGCGTGGCCTCATAGTTAAGCCCTTATAAACAACCTTCCCCGACCATTGTCTGATGCCTGCCCCAGGATGGAGACCCGACATGGCCTCGCCTGCTGCCGCCAGGAGACTGCTCGGCCTGCTGCTGCCTGCCCTGCTTTTGGCCTCGTCCACACGGGCAGGCGACGACGGCATGCTGACGAGCCAGCGCAAACTCGCCATGATCGGCGATGTGGAGACCACTGGCGCATTGCTGCCCTTCCCCCCTTCGGCCATGCGCGGCGAAGAGGCTATAGATCTCGACGCCGTGAAGGCGGCGGTCGCCGCCTATCGCCGCGGAGCGCTGAGCGAAGGTG
>NZ_JBIWYK010000662.1:0-1366 GCF_044752385.1 Allobosea sp. CER48
TGTCCTACCGGCTCTCACACCTCTGCGAAGCCCAGCGGGATCGCCGACGTCGACTTGAGTTCCTCCATCGCGAACATCGAGGTGACGTCGCTGAGATCGATGCGCGAGATCAGCTTCTTGTAGAGCGCGTCATAGGCGGCGATGTCGGCGACATAGGCCTTGAGCAGATAGTCGATCTCGCCGCTCATCCGGTAGAAGTCGACAATCTCCGGCAGGTCGTGCACCGCCTGATGGAAGCGCTCCAGCCATTCCATCGAATGGCGGGCCGTCTTGATCGCAATGAAGACGGTGACGCCGGCCTTGAGCTTCTCCCGGTCCAGCAACGCGACGCGGCGCTTGATGTAGCCGCCCTCCTCCAGCTTCTGCACTCGGCGCCAGCAGGGCGATGACGACAGCCCCACGGCCTCCGCAAGCTCGGCGAGCGGCAGGCTGGCATCCTCCTGGAGCCGCGCCAGGATACGCAGATCGAAAGCATCGAGCTTGGCCATGGCAATCTCCGGAGATTCGAAATCCATTGCCTCCGCAAGGAATGAGGCGGGATAGATTCTCCCGATATCCTCTCACTTCAGGCATTCATTTCCAATAGGGGATGAAAATTCTCCATTTCCGCAAACAGGTGCCCGCGCCCCTGCCGTACAATCGTCCCGAAGTGATCGAGAGGGGATGGCATGCAAGGTTTTCTCAGCGAGGAGCGGCGTGGGGCCGTACTGCGCAGCCTGCGGAGCGATGCAGGAACGCTGTCGCGCGACTACCTGACCGCCGCCCGCGAGGTCCTGCAGGAGCTCGTCGCCATGCCCGATCTGATCCAGCGCCTGCCGCTGGAGCGCAACGCGGGCTGCTACAGTCGCAACCTGCTTGCCGGCAACGAGGATGTCAGCGTCTGGGCGATCGTCTGGGGCGAAGGCTCGGCCACCTCGATTCATGATCATCACTGCTCATGCTGCTTCGGCGTGGTGTCCGGCACCGTCACCGAAACCTGGTACCGTGCCATCGACGCCCATCGCGCCGTGCCCACAGAGCAGCAGGAGCGGCAACCGGGCTATGTCGCCTGCATGCTGCCTTCGGGGCCGAATATCCACCGCATGCGCAATTTCGGGCCGGGCGAGGCGATCTCGATCCATATCTACGGCTTCGATCACGAGGTTCATGCCTCCTCGATCGAGACGGAATACACCGCCGTCAGCGGCTGACGTTCCTCACCAGGTCGTCTCAAGTCTCCCCAAAAGGGGCGGGTGCGCAGGCCCCGTCCCTGTTGTTCTTCTGGGCCGGCCTCAG
Source organism: Allobosea sp. CER48 (assembly GCF_044752385.1). Classification (NCBI taxonomy): domain Bacteria; kingdom Pseudomonadati; phylum Pseudomonadota; class Alphaproteobacteria; order Hyphomicrobiales; family Alloboseaceae; genus Allobosea; species Allobosea sp. CER48. The sequence continues at coordinate 1,276 of NZ_JBIWYK010000662.1, forward strand.
CCCGCGCGATTGCCGGAGACCACGGCCAGCGCCGCGACGAAACGGTCGAGATCGTCTTCCATGATGTAGGGCGCCGGCGAGATGCGGATCG
>NZ_JBIWYK010000663.1:0-1356 GCF_044752385.1 Allobosea sp. CER48
GGTGGTTCAGCAGGCGACGGCGTTGGCAAAACGGCCTTTCGATAGTGAGAGCGCGAAGATTCCCGACGAACTGTCGAAGCTGACCTATGACAGCTATCGCGAAATCCGATTTCGCCGCGACAAAGCCTTTTGGCGCGAGGGAACGTCTGATTTTCGACTGTTCCCATTTCATCTCGGCTTCCTGCACAACAAGCCCGTTCAAGTTTATATTATTAGCCACGGAAACGCGATCCCGATCCCGTTCACGACGGGCTTGTTCGAGTACGGCAAGGTTCCTGTCCCCAAGGGCCTTTCGCCGTCGCTAGGCTTCGCGGGTTTCGCGGTCACCACCAACTTGAACGATCCGAAGGTTCAGGACGAGTTGATCTCGTTTTTGGGCGCGAGCTATTTCCGCCTGATCGGCCGTGGGCACCGCTACGGGCTTTCGGCGCGTTCGCTCGCGTTGAATGTCGGTGGCGAAGGCCCCGAAGAGTTCCCGTTCATGCGGGCTCTCTGGGTGGAGGAGCCGTCCCGCGACACGGCCGATCTCATCATCTACGCCCTGCTTGATTCTCCGTCAGTAGCCGGGGCCTTTCGCTATGTTGTCCGCCCGGGCCACGAAACTCATATGGACGTCATCGCGACGATCATTCCACGCCGGGAGATCGAGCGGATCGGGATCGCGCCCCTGACGTCGATGTTCCAGGCCGGCGAGGGTGATCTCCTGCAACGAACCGATTTCCGCCCGGAGATCCACGATTCCGACGGGCTCATGCTGCAAGCTGGCAGTGGCGAATGGATCTGGCGTCCCATTCGCAATCCGAAAACTCTGCGGATATCGAGCTTTGGTGACAAGAACCCGCGCGGCTTTGGCCTTATGCAGCGCGATCGCGACTTCGGCAGCTATCAGGATCTGGAAGCGCGCTACGATGCGCGGCCGGGCTATTGGATCCAACCCCAAGGAGACTGGGGCGAAGGCCGGATCGACCTGATCGAGATCCCGACGATGAACGAGACCTTCGACAATATCGTCGCCTGCTGGACTCCGAATACGCCCCTGCCCACCCAGAAGGCTACGGAATTCCGCTATCGCATCTCGGCGCTATCGACGACCTGGCACCTGCACCCTTACGCGCAGGTGCAGCAAAGCTTCAACGGTTCAGATATCGAGGACGGCCTTTCCGACGGATATGGCACGAAGCGCTTCATTGTCGATTTCGCCGGCGGGGATCTTGGCTATTACCAGAGCGAGCCTGACCGCCTGGAGCTTGTCGCGACGACCACGGCTGGCTCAATCACCAGAAAAATCCTGACAGTCAATGCGCCGCTGAAAGGGGCCCGCGCCATCGTCGACGCGACTCTGCCGGACGGACAGTC
>NZ_JBIWYK010000664.1:0-1354 GCF_044752385.1 Allobosea sp. CER48
TACGCCGATGAACGTTGCGTAGGAAACCTTGGGCTTACGGCGAGGGGGCCTTTCACCCCCTTTATCGCTACTCATGTCAGCATTCGCACTTCTGATACCTCCAGCATCCTTTACAAGACACCTTCACAGGCTTACAGAACGCTCTCCTACCACGCACATTGCTGTGCGTCCGCAGCTTCGGTATATAGCTTAGCCCCGTTACATCTTCCGCGCAGGACGACTCGATCAGTGAGCTATTACGCTTTCTTTAAAGGGTGGCTGCTTCTAAGCCAACCTCCTGACTGTTTTAGCCTTCCCACTTCGTTTCCCACTTAGCTATATTTGGGGACCTTAGCTGGCGGTCTGGGTTGTTTCCCTCTTGACACCGGACGTTAGCACCCGATGTCTGTCTCCCGTGATTGCACTCTTCGGTATTCGGAGTTTGCTATGGCGGGGTAATCAGCAATAGACCCCCCAACCATGACAGTGCTCTACCCCCGAAGGTGAGACACGAGGCACTACCTAAATAGTTTTCGGAGAGAACCAGCTATTTCCAGATTTGTTTAGCCTTTCACCCCTATCCACAGCTCATCCCCTAACTTTTCAACGTTAGTGGGTTCGGTCCTCCAGTACGTGTTACCGCACCTTCAACCTGGCCATGGATAGATCATCTGGTTTCGGGTCTACACCCAGCGACTCAACGCCCTGTTCGGACTCGCTTTCGCTACGCCTTCCCTAATCGGTTAAGCTTGCCACTGAATGTAAGTCGCTGACCCATTATACAAAAGGTACGCCGTCACCCGTTGCCAGGCTCCGACTGTTTGTATGCATGCGGTTTCAGGATCTATTTCACTCCCCTCCCGGGGTTCTTTTCGCCTTTCCCTCACGGTACTGGTTCACTATCGGTCGATCACGAGTATTTAGCCTTGGAGGATGGTCCCCCCATCTTCAGACAGGATTTCACGTGTCCCGCCCTACTTGTCGCACACCTAGTTCCACAAATCTGTTTTCGCATACAGGGCTATCACCTGCTATGGCCGGGCTTTCCATCCCGTTTTGCTAACAGTTCTGCTAAAGAGTGCAAGGCTCTTCCCATTTCGTTCGCCACTACTCTGGGAATCTCGGTTGATTTCTGTTCCTGCAGCTACTTAGATGTTTCAGTTCGCCGCGTTCGCTTCCCTTGCCTATGTATTCAGCAAGGGATGACCCATTCGGGCCGGGTTTCCCCATTCGGACATCTCCGGATCAAAGCTTGTTTGCCAGCTCCCCGAAGCTTTTCGCAGGCTACCGCGTCCTTCATCGCCTGTGATCGCCAAGGCATCCACCACATGCACTTGTTCGCTTGACCCTATAACGAGTGTGTCTAACGTCTCCG
>NZ_JBIWYK010000665.1:0-1351 GCF_044752385.1 Allobosea sp. CER48
TTCATCGCCTGCTTCAGCCTTCTGCTGGTGAAGCTCGCCGCGTAAGCTCGGGCGCATGACGCTCGAGCAGCTCCGCATCTTCATCGCCGTCGCCGAACGCGAACACCTGACGCAGGGCGCCAACGCCCTGAACCTCACGCAATCGGCCGTGAGTTCGGCGATCGCGACGCTGGAAGCACGCTACGCGACCAAGCTGTTCGACAGGATCGGCAGGCGCATCGCGCTCACCGACGCCGGGCGGCTGTTCCTGAGCGAGGCCCGCGCCGTCCTGACCCGGGCCGCGGCGGCCGAAGCCGTCCTCTCCGACCTCTCGGGTCTCGCCCGCGGCTCGCTCGCGCTGATGGCCAGCCAGACGGTGGCGAACTACTGGCTGCCGCCCCTGATCCAGCGCTTTCGCCTCGACCATCCCGGCATCACCGTCTCGCTCGCGATCGGGAATACCGAGACGGTGAGCACGGCCATTCATGACGGCGCGGCCGATCTCGGCTTCATCGAGGGCGAGATCGACGACCCGGCTCTCGCGATGGTGCCCGTCGCGGAGGACGAACTCGTCATCGTCGCCCCGGCCGACCATCCCTGGACGCAGGCGCCGCCGTCCCCCGCCGAACTGAAGCAGGGTTCCTGGATCTTGCGCGAGCCTGGCTCTGGAACGCGGGCGATGTTCGAGGCGGCGTTGCCGGGGCTGGGCCTTGCCCCGCCGGACCTCGCCATCGCGCTGGAGCTGCCGTCGAACGAGGCGATCTGCGCCGCAGTCGCCGCCGGCGCAGGCATGACGGCGATCTCGCGGCTCGTGGCCGCCAACGCCATCGCGGCCGGCAAGCTCGCCACCGTGGAATTGCCGCTGCCGAAGCGCCGCTTCCTCGCGCTGCGCCACAAGGAGCGCTATCTCGCCAAGTCCGCGGCCGCCTTTCTGGCGCTGGCGGGCAACTACACCTCCTGAGACACATCGAGGCGATGCCCGACCGGCTGAGTTACGGCGGTTGACATTGATGATATGTTATAATGTAACAAATTACCATTCACCGCACCGGGTCTCCGATGACTTCTCCATTCCACGTTGACCGGCGCCTGCCGGTCACTGTCCTGTCCGGCTTTCTCGGCGCCGGCAAGACCACCTTGCTCAATCACATCCTCAACAATCGCGAGGGCCGATGCGTCGCCGTCATCGTCAACGACATGAGCGAGGTGAACATCGACGCCGACCTCGTACGCGAGGGCGGCGCCAACCTCTCCAAGACCGAGGAGAGCCTGGTCGAGATGAGCAATGGCTGCATCTGCTGCACGCTGCGCGACGACCTGCTGAGCGAGGTGCGCCGCCTCGCCGAGGAGAAGAAATTCGACTACCTGCTGA
>NZ_JBIWYK010000666.1:0-1350 GCF_044752385.1 Allobosea sp. CER48
TTCATGAACGACATTGTTCGACCGCGTTTCGCTTCCATCTTTATTACTTGAAGTGATTTCAGCAGGAGTGAGTGCCATGAACGGCGCACCGCGCATCGCGCTTTTCATCGACGGCGCCAATCTTTACGCGACCTCGAAGCAGCTGGGCTTCGACATGGACTACCGCCGCCTGCTGCGGGAGTTTCAGGGCCGCGGCAACCTCATCCGCGCCTTCTATTTCACCACGCTCGTCGAGAGCGAGGAGTACTCATCGATCCGCCCCCTGGTCGACTGGCTCGACTACAACGGCTACCGCGTGATCACCAAGGCGGCCAAGGAGTTCACCGACGCCACCGGGCGACGGCGGGTGAAAGGCAACATGGACATCGAGCTGGCGATCGAGATGCTCGAACTCGCTGCTCATCTGGACCAGATCTACCTGTTCTCAGGCGACGGCGACTTTCGCCCGCTGGTCGAGGCCGTGCAGCGCAAAGGCGTCAAGGTTTCGGTGGTCTCGACGATCTCGACCAACCCGCCGATGGTTTCGGACGAGTTGCGCCGGCAGTGCGACGAGTTCGTCGACCTCGCCCAGCTGATGCAGAAGGTGGGGCGCGACCCGTCGGAGCGCGCGAGCCGCGCGGCCGGCCCTGCGGCTCCCGCCGGGCCGGGAAACCCTGCGCTGGAGCGACGCTACGGGATCCGACAGGGCGACGAGCCGGTCGAAGGCTGACGAAGGCCTTCGGCCGCTGGCAGCGAGTCGCAGCTAGCCGCCCGTCTTCAGGATCCGCTGCTTGTCGCGGTTCCAGTCGCGGGTCTTCTCGGTTTCGCGCTTGTCGTGAAGCTTCTTGCCCTTGCCGAGGCCAAGTTCGACCTTCGCCCTGCCCTTGTCGTTGAAATAGACCTTGAGCGGGATAAGAGCCATGCCCTCGCGCTGGACAGCGCCCATCAGCTTGTTGATCTCGCGGCGGTGGAGCAGCAGCTTGCGAGGCCGGCGAACCTCATGGTTGAAGCGGTTCGCCTCCAGGTATTCCGGGATATAGGCGTTGAACAGGAAGAGCTCCTCGCCCATCGGGCCGGCATAGCTCTCCCCGATCGTCGCCTTGCCGCCGCGCAGCGCCTTGATCTCGGTACCCTGCAGCGCGATGCCCGCCTCCAGCGTTTCCTTGATCTCGTAGTTGAAGCGCGCCTTGCGGTTGTCGGCGGCGAGCCGATAGCGGGCTGGATCAGGCTTCTTCATGCCGTTCCACTGAATCCGTGCTTTTTCACCAGTGACGCCATCGCCTGTGCATCCGTTGCGGGGTCTGCACTCAGGCCGTTGAGAACGCCGAGCTTGTCGTCCTCGCGCCGGTTCTGGCTGAGTTTGAACTTGCC
>NZ_JBIWYK010000667.1:0-1348 GCF_044752385.1 Allobosea sp. CER48
GCGCGCCTCTCGGCTTCCGGCCGGATCGATTGCTCTTTCGTCGCCTTCCCCGGCGAGAACCACGTTTCGGTGATCCCGTCGATGTTGTCGCGCGCCGTTGCCTTCGCGCTCGCCGGCACGGCACGGGAAGGATCGGTGCGGGCATGACGATCAGCAGACGATCCCTCCTGCTCGGCGCCCTCGCTCTGCCTGCGGCGGCGGGAGCCCAGCAGCCGCAGCCCGTCACTGCGATCGACGTTCTCGGCCGGAGGGTGACCCTGCCCCGCCCCGCGAGCCGTATCGTGCTGGGCCAAGGCCGGCAGCTCAACGCGCTCGGATTCATCCACCCGGACCCGATCAGCCTCCTCGCCGGCTGGGGCTCGGATCACAAGCGCCAGAGCTCCGACGCCTATGAGCGCTACCGGGCACGCTTCCCGGCCATCGACAGCATTCCGCTGGTCGGCGACGGCGCGACGGTCGGCGGCTTCTCGCTGGAACAGGCGGTCGCGCTGTCGCCCGATCTGGTCGTTCTCAGCCGTTCCCTCGCCGGCGCGCGCCGTGGCCCGGGAGACCTCGTCGAGCGCCTGGAGGCTGCGGGCATTCCGGTGGCGGTCGTCGATTTCTATCTGAAGCCACTGAGCGACACGGTGCCGAGCCTGCGCGCGCTCGGGCGCCTTATCGGGCGCGAGGACGAAGCCGAGCGCTTCATCGCGTTCTACGAGCAAGGGCTGAACCGGGTGAACGCGCGCCTGCGGGGCGCGAGCCACCCCGCGGTCTTCCTTCACGCGCATGCCGGCGGCTTCGCCTGCTGCATGTCGCCCGGGAAAGGGACGTTCGACGACTTCATCACCGCCGCCGGCGGCCGCAACATCGCCGCCGCGATGCTGCCAGGCGAGACCGGGCAGATCAGCCTCGAGACGCTGATCAACACCGATCCGGACGTCTACATCGCCACCGGCGGGGCGCATCTCGCCAAGAATGGCGGGCTCGTGCTCGGGCTCGGCGTCGGCGAGCAGGACGCGGCCGCCAGTTTCGCGCGCCTCCTGTCCGACCCTGGCCTCGCCGTCCTGAGCGCCGTGCGCAACAGCCGCGCCTTCGGCCTCTGGCACCTCTTCAACGACACCCCCATGCACGTCGTCGCGGTCGAGCGGCTGGCCAAATGGCTTCACCCGGAGCGCTTCGCCGACATCGAACCGGCCGCGACACTGGCGGAGGCGTCCCGCTTCTCGGCCATCCCGCTCGACGGCGCGCTCTGGGTCGCGGCGGGCAACGCGCCGGCGGGTAAGTAACCGGCATGGCGGGCGGCATCGACCGGCTCGCCGCTGCCCACATGAACCCTGGAGATCCGAATGCTTGCGACATCGACGCG
>NZ_JBIWYK010000668.1:0-1346 GCF_044752385.1 Allobosea sp. CER48
CTGTCGGCCTCCAGCTCATTGAGCAGGTTCTGGCCTTGCGTGCGGCTGAGATAGTAGAAGCGGTCGCCGTTCTGCAGGTTCTGGATCTGCAACTCGAAGACGAAGGTGAAGGTCGAGCCGAGCATGCCGCCGAAGGGCATCAGCGTCTCGGCCAGGCCCCCGATCCAGAAATCGACCTTGTTGAGGCCGGTTTCGCGGATTGCCCAGCTGCCGGTAGCATTGAGGTAGTCGAGGCGGGCCTGCCGTTCGCCGGCCGTCTCGCCCGCCGTCCCGAACACCAGATCCCAGGCGGCATCGCGCTTCGCCTCCGCCGTCGTCGCTCCCATGATATCGTCATGCGTGCCGTAGGCGGCGATGAAGTTGACGATCGAGAGGGGATTCTTAATGTGCTGGGCGAAATCCGCCCAGCTCGTATAGGGCTTCAGATAGCTGTCGTTGGTCTGCTCGAAGATCTGGCGACGCGCCTCGTTGAGCGAGGGGATGCCGGTTTCCCGCGCACGGGCGATGTTGACGGCTGCGAGGTCCAACGGCAGGCCGACGAGGTTGTCGCGCAGCGCGCTGGTCATGAACTCGTCGATCTCGTTGCCGAACTGCTGGGTCATGCCGCGAAGAATGGCGCCCGAGGCGGCATGGGCGTCGACGCCGGCGCTGTTGAAGGCGACGGGGTTGAGGAAGGCCTCGATCAGCCCGAGTTCGGACGGCGCAGCCGCGCCCTGGGCGTTGAGCCCGAGCATCTCGACATTCTCGTTGAGCATCGAGTGACCGAAGCGATAGACGACCTGCGCGAACTCCTCGAAGATCCGGCCGTCGAGTTCGACCGAGTGCGAGAAGACGAAGGCGTCGATCTGCGGCGCCACGGCGCGCACGAACTCCTCGAAGACCAGGTGCTGGTAGACCATCTCGGTCGAGAAACGCGCGGCCTGGAAGAGGCGCTCGCCGTCCCAGACGAGCGTAGCAGGATCGGTGGGAAGCGTGGCGACGTCGACCAGCAGCCATTCGTTGAGCTGCGCGAGGTCGCCCTCGGCCAGCAGCGTCTGCTTGATCGCGCTGACCTGCCGGTTGTGCTCGCTGTGGAAGATCGTGTGCGTCGCCGTCAGCGCGATATTCTCGTTGCCGCGGCCGTCGCCGACGACAAAATGCGCGTTCAGCAGTTCGTCGTCATAGGTGAGATTGAAGCCGAACATGTTGGGAATGATCGGATTCCCGGTGACGGTGTCGGCGTCCGGCAGCACCGCGACCGGCGCGGTCGCGGGGTTGCGGTCGTGATCGATCGGCGCGCTCGGCACCGCATTGTGGGCGATGTCGTTGAGGAAGGCGCGCCCGGCGCTCAGGCTCGTCAGCGCGTC
>NZ_JBIWYK010000669.1:0-1344 GCF_044752385.1 Allobosea sp. CER48
GACGATCTTGGAAACGACAAGGTAGGTATCGGTGGCGAGGCCCAGGGCAAGCAGCACGGTTGCAATCAGAAGGAGACGGCTCGCCAGGCGCTGAAATTCCGGTTCGTTACGACCGGCATAGACGAGGCGGTGATACGCGGCGGGCGCAATGAGCAGCGCCGTCGACAATGCAATCAAGGCCAGGGCAGCGCCGTGCGTCACCTTCAGGTTTGACGACAACTGCTGGAAAGCGTTGCTAAGGACGATGGCGAGCTGAAATCCCAGAAGCGCCTGCGCCCCGGGAGGACGACGCGAGCTTCCGTCAAAACATAGTCGATCTTGGCGTCGAGAGGGGTTTTCGTGTCGGAGGTCGACATGTCTTCATCCTCGTGCGGACGGTGAACGAGTACGGGTCCGAACCAGATTGCCAGCGGCAGTACGACGCCCAGGAGGGGAGCGGCGATTCCGGCGGCAGGGCCGCCGATCCGCATTCCCGCGATGCCCAGATCGAGGCCGATCGCGATGGCGAAGATCGGCAAGGTGGCGAGGGATACACGGGTGAGAAATCGGATGAACTGCTGACTGGCTTCGCCGTCTTCGGCAATTCGGTGATGGGCGCTTGGAGTGATGAGCAACCCGACTACGAGGATGATCAAGCCGAGTACGGCGACCTCGGTCGTCTTCTCCCCGCTCGAAATGGCCGGGAAGCCGTCCTGGAATGGCGCCTGGAACTGGAAGCCTAGGAGAATCTGAGCGCCCAGCATCAGCATGCGGGATTCGTCGAGGGCGGTCTTCGTGCGATCGGCGAGCGCCATAGCGGGCCTACGCCTCCGGCGCTCGATCGATGGCGTGCAGGAGGTTCTCGATCGCGATCCCGAGGCTCTCCCCAACCACGACGTCGCTGAGCCAGTGAGCAAGCAGGACAACCCGGGTCATCGCGAGGCACGTCGTTAGGCCCCAGATCAGAATTCGTTGCCGCGGCGCCAACCGGGAAAGTGCGGAAGCAAGGGCTCCCATGTGGACCGCATGTCCAGACGGAAAAGCGTCGAATGCCTTTCCCGAGCGCGGAACGCCATGGCGGTCCCCGTGGATTTCGCGGCGATCGGGTCGCTCCTGATCGACGACGCCCTTCAAGAGATGAGGCAGTATCGCCGTCGTCATCATGGTCAGGAGAAGGTGGTTGGCACGGCGGGCCCGGGACGCTCCGCCACCGCGCGAAAGCAGCCAACACAGCGATACCGCCGGCAGAAGCAGGCGCTCATCCGCTCCGAAGGTCAGCCATTGCAACGGTCTTTCGAACCGTCGGGATCTGTTGCGCGCGATGAGCTCGGCCACCAGGCGATCACTATCGAGAGCTGAAAGCTG
>NZ_JBIWYK010000670.1:0-1341 GCF_044752385.1 Allobosea sp. CER48
CACGGCGACTGCCGAGCAAGCACGCACTGCCGCGACCGGGCCGCACGGCTCCGCCGAGCTGCCGTCGGTCATCGTCACCAGCTACAATCTCGAAGTGCGCGATGACGATGGCTTCGTCGGCGACAAGGCGAGCCGCGGCGCCTTCATCGAGCATCTCGATGCGCTGCGCAGCCATCTCAAGCGCAATGGCGAAGATCCGCTGAAGGGCAAGACCGCCGAGATCAGCAAGAAGGAGCTCGATGCGCTGATCAAGGAGGGCGACGCCCGCGAGGCTGCGCTCGTCCTCAGTGCCGTCGAAGGCTTTGCCCAATCGCTTGCCTTCGTGATCCGTCGCTTCGCGCGGCTGAAGAGCTGGGCTGCGGTCGAACGCATCGTCGTCGGCGGCGGCTTTCGTGAGAGTCGCGTCGGGGAACTGGCCATCGCGCGCGCCGCCATCATCCTGCGCACCGATGGGCGGGACCTCGATCTCGTGCCGGTCAGCCACCACCCGGACGAGGCGGGCCTCGTCGGCAGCGCCCATCTCGCGCCGAAATGGATCTTCGAGGCCTATGACAGCCTCGTTGCCGTCGATATCGGCGGTTCGAACATTCGCGCCGGGATCGTCGAGCTGCGGCAGCAGAAGGCACCCGACCTCAGCCGGGCGCGCGTCTGGAAATCCGAACTCTGGCGCCATGCCGATGAGGAGCCGAGCCGCGACGAGGCGATCAAGCGCCTGGGGAAGATGCTTCGGGACCAGATCGAGAATGCCAAGAAGGAGGGCCTGAGGGTCGCGCCCTTCATCGGCGTCGGCTGTCCCGGACTGATCGAGCCCGACGGCGCGATCGAGCGGGGTGCGCAGAACCTGCCCGGCAATTGGGAGAGCAGCCGCTTCAACCTTGTCGACAGCATCCGTGCGCTCGTGCCGGAAATCGGCGACCACGAGACCGAGGTCGTAATGCACAACGATGCGGTCATCCAGGGGCTGAGCGAGATGCCGGCGATGCAGGACGTCGAGAACTGGGCGGTGCTGACGATAGGGACAGGGCTCGGCAATGCCAGCTACCGCAACCGCGCCAAGGACAAGGCCGGCAAGAAGGGCAAGACGGACGACAAAGGCTGAGCCGGCATGGCCCATGCCATCTTCAGGTCGTGTTTTGCGGCAATGAGCGGACCGTGGCCGTAGCACGGCCAGCCTTGTCCGTTCGTCATCCGAGGAGCATCCGCTTTGCCGGCCGCCGAATTCCGCTCTCCGTCTTGCCTTGCGGGCAAGGCTGTGCCGAGGGTCGAGCCCGAGCCGAATCATTCCGGGGAGCAGGGGCTCATCTCCATGGCAGGGCGCATGGCATACCCACCGTTCCATAG
>NZ_JBIWYK010000671.1:0-1335 GCF_044752385.1 Allobosea sp. CER48
ATTCGCAATCCCGCATTGCAACATGGGCTTGACGAGAGCCGCGCTTTCCTGTTCCAGAAGGGCCATGGAAAAGCCTGCTGAGCCGTTCCCGCAGCGCCTGACGGAAGGCTATCGTGCCTTCCTCGACGATCGTTTCATCCGCGAACAGAGCCGATATGAAGAGCTCGGCGAGCACGGGCAGACGCCGAAGATCATGCTGATCGGCTGCTGCGACTCGCGCGTTTCGCCGGAGGTCATCTTCGATGCGCGTCCGGGCGAGATGTTCGTCGCCCGCAACATCGCCAATCTCGTGCCGCCCTTCCAACCGGACGACCAGCTCCACGGCACCTCGGCCGCGCTCGAATATGCGGTGCAGGCGCTCAAGGTCCAGCACATCGTCGTGCTCGGCCATGGCCGCTGCGGCGGCATCCGTGCCTTCGCCGACGACAGCCAGCAGGCGCTCTCTCCCGGTGACTTCATTGGCAAGTGGATCACCCTGATCGCGCCGGCCGCCGAACGCACGGGCGGGCGCGGCCGCAACGAGAACTTCGAGGACTACCTGCAACGGCTCGAGCTGGCCTCGATCCAGCAGTCGATCGCCAACCTGCGCACCTTCCCCTGCGTGCAGATCCTCGAGAGCAAGGGCAGGCTGCACCTGCACGGCGCCTATTTCGCGGTTGCCACCGGCGTGCTGATGATCCTCGATCCGGTCACCGGCCAGTTCATCCCCGCCGTCGGCGAGATGCCCAAGCGCGTCCAGCAGATCCGCTGCTCGGAAGCCTGAGCCGCCGAACGCGGCTCATTCTCCGTCCGCGAGCGGATGGAGGTCGCGCACCATGCTCTTCAACCGCTCGTCGAGGACGTGGGTGTAGATCTGCGTCGTCGCGATATCGGCATGGCCGAGCAGTTCCTGCACCACCCTCAGATCGGCGCCATTCTGCAGGAGATGGCTGGCGAAGGCATGGCGCAGCACGTGGGGGCTGAGCGCCGAGGCCGAAAGCCCGGCCGCCCCGCCCAGCATCTTGAGATCGCGCGCGAAGACCTGCCGGGTCAGGTGCCCGCTCTCGCCTTCGGACGGGAAGAGCCAGCGCCCGTCGCCCTGTCCTGCCTCCGTCAGGGCGGCCAGCCAGTCCCGCGCCGCCCGCCGCGCCGCCTCGTTCAGCGGCACCAGCCTCTCCTTGTCGCCCTTGCCGCGCACGATCAGGAAGCGTTCCCGCGTCGTGGCGGCCGAGCGCGGCAGCGCGATCAGCTCGGAAACGCGCAGGCCGGTGGCATAGAGCATCTCGACGAGGCAACGCATCCGCAGCGCCTTCAGCCTGGCGGCAGGCCTGAGCCCCTCCTGGAGACAGGCGCTTC
>NZ_JBIWYK010000672.1:0-1333 GCF_044752385.1 Allobosea sp. CER48
GGGCGTTGCAGGTGGCGGGGGTCGGGACGTTGTTATCCGGGATCAACCTGCTCGTCACCATCGTCAAGATGCGCGCGCCGGGCATGACGCTGATGCGCATGCCGATCTTCACCTGGACGTCGCTGTGCACCAACGTGCTGATCATCGCCGCGTTCCCGGTGCTGACCGCCGCCCTGGCGCTGCTGTCGATGGACCGCTACGTCGGCACCAACTTCTTCACCGCGGACCAGGGCGGCAGCGCCATGCTGTACGTGAACCTGATCTGGATCTGGGGCCACCCCGAGGTCTACATCCTGGTGCTGCCGGTGTTCGGCATCTACTCGGAGGTCACGGCCACGTTCTGCCGCAAGCGCCTGTTCGGCTACGCGTCGATGGTGTACGCCACCGTGGTGATTACCGTGCTGTCGTACCTGGTGTGGCTGCACCACTTCTTCACCATGGGGTCGGGCGCCAGCGTGAACTCGTTCTTCGGGATCACGACGATGATCATTTCGATTCCCACCGGGGCGAAGATCTTCAACTGGCTGTTCACGATGTACCACGGCAAGATCAAGTTCGAGGCGCCGATGCTGTGGACGGTGGGCTTCATGGTCACGTTCGTGATCGGCGGCATGACAGGCGTGCTGCTGGCGGTGCCGCCGGCCGACTTCGTGCTGCACAACAGCCTGTTCCTGATCGCCCACTTCCACAACGTGATCATCGGCGGCGTGCTGTTCGGGCTGATGGCCGGCATCTACTACTGGTTCCCGAAGGCGTTCGGCTACCGGCTGGTGGCGTCGTGGGGCAAGGCATCGTTCTGGTTCTGGCTCACCGGCTTCTACTTCGCGTTCATGCCGCTGTACTGGCTGGGCCTGCTCGGTGTGACGCGCCGGGTGAACCATTTCGAGGATCCGTCGCTGCAGATCTGGTTCCTGATTGCCGCGTTCGGCGCGTTCCTGATCGCCTGCGGCATTGCCTGCTTCATCATTCAGCTGGTGGTCAGCTTCATGCGCCGCGAGGAACTGCGCGACACCACCGGCGACCCCTGGGACGGCCGCACGCTGGAATGGTCCACCTCGTCGCCGCCGCCGCAGTACAACTTCGCGTTCACGCCGGTGGTGCATGACACCGATGCCTGGTGGCAGATGAAGCAGTACGGCTACAAGCGGCCGATGGAGGGCTTCATCCCGATCCACATGCCCAAGAACACCGCGGCGGGGATCGTGCTGGCCGCCCTGTGCACGCTGATGGGCTTTGCGCTGATCTGGCACATCTGGTGGCTGGCGGCCGTGTCGTTCGCGGCCACGATCATCGCGGCAATCATCCATACCTTCAACTACAAGCGCGACTACTA
>NZ_JBIWYK010000673.1:0-1331 GCF_044752385.1 Allobosea sp. CER48
CGGCCGATCAAGAGCCGGTCAGCGGCGCGATCGATCTCTACGAGGCCATGGCGCGTGCCTTGAAATACAACCTCGATCACAAGGTCGAAGTTTTCGACACCGTCGTTAAGACGGCCGAACTCAACGCGGCGCATTACGACATGCTCCCCGGCCTCGCCGTCAGTGCGGGCTATGGCGGCCGCGACAACTACGACGCATCCAGCAGCTTCAACCTCATCACCCGGACGCCCAACTTCGGAGCCTCGACCTCGCAGGAGCGGCAATCGGTCGTTGCCGAGGCGGCCCTGAGCTGGAACATTCTCGACTTCGGCCTCTCCTATGTCCGCGCCCAGCAATCGGCGAACAAGGTGCTGATCGCCGCCGAGACGCGACGCAAGATCGCCAACCGGATCATCGAGGACGTCCGCACCGCCTATTGGCGGGCGTTGGCGGCAGACCGCCTGATTCGCAAGCTCAATGTGCTCGAAGCCCGGACGCGCGCGGCACTCGCCAATACCGACAAGATCTCGACCGAGGGACAGGCCTCACCCGTCACCGCCTTGACCTACCAGCGCGAGCTGCTCGAGGTCCGCCGCACGGTGCAGGAACTGCAGCGCGACCTGACGGTGGCCAAGCAGCAGCTCGCGGCCCTGATGAACCTACAGCCGGGAGAGAACTTCCGCCTCGTCGCTCCGAATCGCGCCGCTTCCCTGCGAGCGCCGGGCAAGGTCCGCGCGATGATCTGGACCGCGCTCCAGCATCGGCCCGAACTGCGCGAGCTCGAATACCAGAAGCGCATCAACATGCGGGAGGCCGATGCCGCCCTGCTCTCGATGCTGCCTGGCATCCAGCTCTATGCCGGGCCGAATTTCGACAGCAACGACTTCCTGCTCAACAACAACTGGATGGGCTGGGGCGCGAAGGCCAGCGGCAACCTGCTCAAGCTCCTGAAGTATCCGGCGCAGAAGGAGGTCATCGACAAGCAGGGCGAATTGCTGGACCAACGCGGGCTCGCGATCACCATGGCGATCATGACGCAGGTCCATGTCAGCAATATCCGGTTCCGCCATCTGCAGAAGGAGCTCGGCTCCGCGACGCAGTACTACGACGTCCAGCGCCGCCTGCTCGACCAGATGAAGACCCAGACGGCAGCTGAGCGGATCAGCGAACAGACCCTGATCCGGGAAGAGATGAACACGCTTCTGGCGGAGCTGCGCCGGGACATCACCTATTCGAGCCTGCAGAACGCCTATGCCAATCTCTACGCCTCGATGGGCATGGACGGTTACGTCGACGAAATCGACTTCCAGGCACCGGTCAAGGACCTGTCGCGCTCGCTGGCCAAGCTCTGG
>NZ_JBIWYK010000674.1:0-1328 GCF_044752385.1 Allobosea sp. CER48
AGTTCGACGCGGGGCTCCGGGCGGCCCTCGCCGGCGAAGGCCTGGACGGCATATGGCTTGCGCTGCACGGCGCCATGGTCACGACCGACTGCCCTGATCCGGAAGGCGTGCTCCTCGCCCATATCCGATCCGTCCCCGGCTGCGAGACGCTGCCAGTGTTCGGGGTCTTCGACCTGCACGCCAATTTCACCACCGCGATGGCCGCGAACGCCAATGCTCTCGTCGCCTATCGCGAGAATCCCCATAGCGATGCCCGCGAATCCGCCGTGCGCTCCGCCCGCCTGCTGGCGCGAGCACTGACCGACGATGTGCGGCCGCGCATGGTCTGCACCAATGCGCCCGTGGTCTGGCCGCCGACCGGCACCGGAACGGCCGACCGGCCGATGCGCGACCTCGAGGCGCTGGCGCGGCAGGTCGAGGCAGAGAATCCGGCGATCTGGGCCGCAAACGTCGTGGGAGGCTATTCCTTTTCGGACGTGCCCGAGGCCGGCGTCGCCTTCGCGGTCGCCTTCACCGGCCCGGAAGCGGAAGCGCGGGACGCTCTCGCCCGCCTGACCGAGACCGCCGTCGAACTCCGTGAGCTCGGCCTGCCCGCGGAACGGGATATCGACGATGCCGTCCGGGAAATCCTGCGCTCGCCGGGTGGCCCCTTTCTCATTGTCGAGCCCGCCGACAACATCGGCGGCGGCGCGCCGGGGGACGGCACATCCGTGCTGCGCGCTTTCCTGCGCCACGGTGTCGAGAACTGCGCGGTGGCGATCGCGGACCCGGCCGCCGTGACGGCCATGGCCGGTGCCCGCCCGGGCGAGGTCCGCATGCTGTCCATCGGCGGCAAGGGCAGCACCATCGCCGAGGGTCCGGTCGAGATCGCGGTGCGCCTCGTCAGCGCGAGCGACGGCGAATTCGCTCTGGAGGACCTGAACAGCCATCTCGCCGCCTCGCAAGGCTCGCGCTTCAGCATGGGCCCTTGCGTGGTGGTCGAGGCAGCGGGCGTCACCATCCTGCTGAGCAGCCGCAAGACGCCCCCCTTCGATCTCGCCCAATTCCGTTCGCAGGGCATCCATCCCGAGACCCTGAAGGCCATCGGCGTGAAGGCCGCGGTGGCGCACCGGCGAGCCTACGACAAGATCGCGAAGGGCAGCTTCACCGTGGCGACGCCCGGCCCCTGCACCAGCAGGATCGCGGGGTTGCCCTATACGCGTTTGCGCAAGCCGGTCTTTCCGATCCACGCTGAGGCCTGACGCCGTTTGCGCCGGGGAGAAGCGCTGCGACGAAAGGCCTGTTTCCTCTCATGGAACAGGCGCATCTTGCTTGAGGCAGGCCGCACG
>NZ_JBIWYK010000675.1:0-1313 GCF_044752385.1 Allobosea sp. CER48
ACGCCGCCGGGCGCCACGACGGAGTTCGCCTTTCATGTCGCCGCGCGCGACGGCGCCGCTCGCACGGGAGCGATCAGCATGCCGCGTGGCGTCATCCGGACGCCCGCCTTCATGCCGGTCGGCACCGCCGCCACCGTGAAGGGCATGTATCCCGACCAGGTGAGGGCACTCGGAGCCGACGTGGTGCTCGGCAACACCTATCACCTGATGCTTCGCCCGGGCGCCGAGCGGGTCGCGAAGCTCGGTGGCCTTCACAAGTTGATGAACTGGCCGCACCCGATCCTGACCGATTCCGGCGGCTTCCAGGTGATGTCGCTGTCGCAGCTCCGGAAGCTGACGGAGGAGGGCGTGACCTTCCGCTCCCATATCGACGGTTCGAAGCATGTGCTGACGCCCGAGCGCTCGGTCGAGATCCAGAACCTTCTCGGTTCCGATATCGTGATGCAGCTCGACGAATGCGTTGGGCTGCCCTGCGAGGACAAGGTGGCCGAGAAGGCGATGCGACTGTCGCTGCGTTGGGCGGAGCGTTGCAAGACGGCCTTCGGCAACCATCCCGGCCGCGCCCTGTTCGGCATCGTTCAGGGTGGCGCGGTGCCCCATCTGCGCGTCGAGAGCGCGCGCGAACTCGCCGCCATGGATCTCAAGGGATATGCCGTCGGGGGGCTTGCGGTCGGCGAGCCACAGGACATCATGCTGGCGATGATCGAGACCGTCGAGCCGCATCTGCCGCAGGAGAAGCCGCGCTATCTCATGGGCGTCGGCACGCCGGACGACATCATTCAGTCGGTCGCGCGCGGCATCGACATGTTCGACTGCGTGATGCCGACACGCGCCGGCCGTCACGGCCAGATCTTCACCCGCTTCGGCCGGATGAACCTCAAGAACGCCAAGCATGCAGAGGATCCGCGGCCGATCGACGAGCAATCGTCCTGCCCGGCGGCGAACAACTGGTCGCGCGCCTACCTCCACCATCTCGTCAAGGCGGAGGAGATGCTCGGCAAGATGCTGCTGACCTGGGTGAATCTCGCCTATTATCAGGACCTGATGGCCGGCCTGCGCGCCGCCATCGCTGCCGGCCGCCTCTCCGACTTCATCGCGGAAACGAAGGAAGGCTGGGCGCGGGGCGAAACGGCTTGAGCGCAGGGCTCGCCCTGCTGCCCTTCAAGATGGCGATCGCCGCCTCGGTGGTCGTCTGCTGCTCCATTCTGGCGGAGCGCTCCGGCCCGCTCGTGGCCGCGATGATAGCGACATTGCCGATCTCGCTCGGGCCGGTCCTGTTCTTTCTGGCTCTCGATCACGATTCGACCTTCGTC
>NZ_JBIWYK010000676.1:0-1304 GCF_044752385.1 Allobosea sp. CER48
TGCCAGGCGTTGAGCAGGTACAGCCGCGCCTCACTCTCGCCGGCCTTTCGGGCGTCGGCCGAGTGCATATGCAGGCAATAGGCGCAGCCGTTGATCTGCGAAGCCCGCATCTTCACCAGCTCGATCAGGCTGTGTTCGAGGCCGGACTCCGCGACCGCGGCCTCCAGCGCCATCAGCGGCTTCATCATGTCGGGGGCGGTCGTATAGGGATTGAGACGCTTGTTCATCGTGACTCTCGCTGTTTGACGGAAGTTTGGCCGGGCGCAGCCGCTCGGCCAGGGGACAGAGTCGGCTCAGGCGGCAGCTTCGGTCTTGCGCTGGCGGTCGGCGGGGTGGCGCGTGCGGAACCCGGCATTGATCCGGTTCCAGGCGTTGATCGCGGCGATCGAGAGCGAGAGGTCGACGCATTCCTTCTCGCTGAAATGCGCGCGCAGTTCAGCGAAGGCTTCGTCGCTCGGGCTGCCTTCCGAAAGCCGGGTCAACGCCTCGGTCCAGCCGAGTGCGGCCTTCTCGCGCGGGGTGTAGAGCTCGGATTCGTGCCAGGCGTCGAGCAGGTATAGCCGCGCCTCGCTTTCGCCCGCCTTGCGCGCGTCCGTCGCGTGCATGTGCAGGCAATAGGCGCAGGCATTGATCTGCGAGGCCCGCATCTTCACGAGCTCGAGCAGGCTGTGCTCCAGCCCGCTCTCGTTGACGTAGATCTGCGTCTTCAGCAGCGCGTCGATCGCGCCGGGGGCGACCTGGAAAGCGTTGAGGCGTTGGCTCATGGTCTTCTCCATCGGTTGATGATGGCAAGACGAGGCAGCACGCCCGCTTGTGACATGCGCCTCAGATTTTTTTCAGCGCCTCGCGAATTTTCTCGGCATTGCCGGCGAGAACCTCGTTCTTCTCCATGGCGCCGGTGTGCGGGCGCAGCGCCACCCCGTCGAAGCGCGGCATGACGTGGACGTGGAGATGGAACACGACCTGCCCGCCGGCCGCCTCGTTGAACTGCTGGATGGTGACGCCCTCGGCGGCGAAAGCGACCTTCACCGCATGGGCCAGCTTCTGCGTCGACAGGGCGACCGCCTTCAGCGCTTCCGCCGGGGCGTCGAAGACGTTGCGGCACGCGGTCTTCGGGAGCACCAGGACGTGCCCGTCGGCTCGCGGCATGATGTCCATGATGGCGATCGTCTCGGCATCCTCGTAGACGGTATGGGAGGGCAATTCGCCGCGCAGGATCTTGGCGAAGACGTTGGACGGATCGTAGGCAGTCATGGCGGTTCCGATGCTTGGAAGCGGAGCGCTGACCCTGTGGCCGCCTTGCG
>NZ_JBIWYK010000677.1:0-1304 GCF_044752385.1 Allobosea sp. CER48
CTGAATGCTGGCATCGCATCCGGCCAGGGCACACCGATCGATGCCGGCACGCTCGAGAGGGTCGTCGCGGTCAATCTGCTCGGCGTGGCCAAGAGCTTCTTCGCCGTGCAGCCACGCATGATCGTGCGTGGACGCGGGCAGGTTGCGGTCAATGCCTCGCTCGTCGGCTATCGTGGCCTGCCGGGAGCCGCCGCCTATGGAGCGGCCAAGGCCGGTGCGATCTATTTCTGCGAATCGCTGCGCTTCGACTGCGCTGCTGCCGGAATCCGCCTCCAGCTGGTCAATCCGGGTTTCGTCGAGACGCCGATGACCGAGGGGCGGCGATTCCCGATGCCGTTCCTGCTGCCGGTGGAGGAGGGCGCGCGCCGAATTGTCGATGGCTTCGAACGCGGCGGGTTCGAGATCACCTTTCCGCGCCGCCTGGCCTGGATCCTCAAGGCAGCGCGAATGTTGCCGTACCCGGTCTATTTCGCGCTGATGTCCCGCTTCGCCGGCAAGGACGACTGAGACCGGCTTCAGCGATTGCGGATCGCCGCGAAGGCATCCAGCGCCCGCTGGCGCCCGAAAGCGAGGTCGACGATCGGGGCAGGGTAGGCCTCTCCGATGCGGAGGCCCGCCTCGCGCAGTGTCTTTTCCGAGGCCTTCCAAGGTTGATGGATGTCGTCATCTGTAAGCCCCGCCAGTTCCGGTACCCATTTGCGGACGTAGCTGCCGCGCGGGTCATGGGTTTCGCCCTGCGTGACCGGGTTGAAGATCCGGAAATAAGGCGAGGCATCGGCGCCCGATCCCGCCACCCATTGCCAGCTCGCGGCGTTGTTGGCCGGGTCGGCATCGACCAGCGTGTCCCAGAACCAACTCTCGCCAGCCCGCCAGTCCTGCAGCAGGTGCTTGATCAGGAAGGACGCGACGACCATCCGCACGCGGTTGTGCATCCAGCCGGTCGCCCAGAGTTCGCGCATGCCGGCATCGACCAGCGGGATGCCGGTCTGCCCGCGCCGCCAGCGGCGAAGCGCCTGTTCGTCGGGCTGCCAGGGGAAGGCGTCGAAACGGGCATCGTAGTTGCGGCTCGCCAGCTGCGGGTTGTGGAAGAGCAGGTGGTGGGAGAATTCGCGCCAGCCGATCTCGGACAGGAATTTCTCCGCGTCGCGCTCCGTTCCGGCGGCCTCGCCGCGCGCGCGGGCGTGATGCAGCGCATGCCAGATCTGCCGCGGGCCGATTTCGCCGAAATGCAGATGCGGCGAGAGTTTCGATGTCGAATCGCGGTCCGGCCTGTCCCGATTCTCGGCATAGCCGCCGAGCCTGTT
>NZ_JBIWYK010000678.1:0-1301 GCF_044752385.1 Allobosea sp. CER48
ATAGAATTTTCTTCTCTTGTTCGGGTAAGACGAATTGCGCCCGAGAACCTTGCATGGGCGGGAACGAGCAGTTCCGAGAAGGCGGGCCGAGGCCGGCCCACTTGCCGCCCAGCGCCGTCCGGCGAGGGCTCGCCAGATACGAAAGACCCCGCGCCGAAGGCACGGGGTCTCGATAGATCAATCCTTCCGGCCGCTTGCCGCTCAATCGTCGCGGAAGACGCGCTCGTTGCGCTCATGGCGCTCCTGCGCTTCCAGCGACAGGGTGGCGATCGGGCGGGCTTCGAGGCGCTTCAGCGAAATCGGCTCGCCGGTCTCCTCGCAGTATCCATAGGAGCCGTCGTCGATCCGGGAAATCGCGGCGTCGATCTTGGCGATGAGCTTGCGCTGGCGATCGCGGGCGCGCAGCTCGATGGCGCGGTCGGTCTCGGAGGAGGCCCTGTCCGCGATATCCGGGTGATTCTCGTTCTCGCTCTGCAGGGTGGCGAGTGTCTCCTTCGCTTCCTTCAGGATCTCGTCCTTCCAGGCGAGGAGCTTGCCGCGGAAATACTCACGTTGACGATCGTTCATGAACGGCTCGTCATCGCTCGGCTTGTAGTCCGCATCGAGGATGATCTGCTTCGACATGGGCCCGCTCTCTGAGTTGTCCGCTCACGCGCCCACCGGCTTTGCCGCGGGAGGGTGAGCCGATTTGGCGCCCTTATAGCGATCCGTTTCAACCGGAACAATCGCTTCTGACAGGCCTTCAACTGCTTCGTGATCATCGCGCCGGAATCGCGGTTCTGAGGCGATTTTCGGGCCGTTTCCGATCACTTCATGTCCTTGATCGCGTGGGCGACATCCGCCTCCACGAGGCGGGCGATCGGCTGGCGATAGTGCGTGTGGTCGAAGAACAGCGCTGAGTCGCTCAGTTCGGGCCGGTCCAGGCGCCAGTCGATGAGGGTTGTCCGGGGCCGGCGCGCTGCCAGCTCTGCGAAGGCGGAGCGGCACGCGGCATCCGCGGCCGCATCGCGCGTACCGGGTTTCGGCAGCGCGGTGACATAGGCAGGCGGGCGCAGCAGAATCAGCGCCGTCTCGGCGGGAGCGGCAGCCATGAGCCTCTCCAGCGCCTCGGCCGCAGGGAAGGGCCCCTCGACGTTGTCGCCGCCGGTCTCGGTCGGCACATCCAGCTTTGCGCGCAGAACCGGGTTGGTTTCGTACCCTTGATCCCGGTAGCCCGCCTCGTAGTCCCAATAGCCGTCGGGCCGGGCACGGACAGGCTCCTTGGACAAGGCATAGCCGATGCGACGCGGGATTTCCTCGAG
>NZ_JBIWYK010000679.1:0-1300 GCF_044752385.1 Allobosea sp. CER48
CGAGACGAGCAGTAAAGTCACCTGCGGACAGCCTCGCCAACGTAGCCATCGGCGCTTTCATTATTGCTGCGCTCTATTTCGGGCGTGAAGTCTTCGTCCCCATGGCACTCGCAATCCTGTTCAGTTTCGTGCTGGCACCGCTGGTCAAAGGATTGCAGAAACTGCGTGTTCCGCGAGCGCTCGCGGTCTTTGCGGTCGTCCTGATCGCCTTCGCAACCTTGGCGAGCCTGACCATGGCAATGGTTGGCCAGGCGACGCAGCTGGCGAGTGATCTGCCGGTCTATCAGAATACCATCCGCGCCAAGATTGCCGCCTTGAAAGGTTCGAGCCCCGAGAGCGGGGTTTTGAGCCGTGCCGCCGATGTGCTGCAGGATCTCGGCAAGGAGCTCGACCGACCCAAGATGGACGCCCCCGCTCGGAGTGAGCAGCCGAGCCCTGATCAAGCACGCCCGATTCCAGTCGAAGTCCATCAACCGGAGCCCGGCGCGATCCAGACGCTGCAGGCCTTTCTCGCGCCGCTGATCCACCCTCTGACAACCACGGGAATCGTGCTGATCTTCCTGGTTTTCATTCTTCTGCAACGCGAAGACCTCCGCAATCGCTTCATCCGATTGACCGGAACCTCCGACCTGCAAAAGACGACGGCCGCGTTCGACGACGCCGCCAAGCGCCTCAGCCGGCTCTTTCTGACGCAGCTCATCGTCAATGCAGGCTTTGGGGCCGTGATAGGATGCGGCCTCTGGGCGATCGACGTCCCCAGCGCTCTGCTTTGGGGAATTCTTGCAGCAATCCTCCGGTTTATTCCGTATCTCGGCGCCATCCTCTCGGCGGTTTTTCCGATGGTGATCGCCGCATCGGTCGACCCCGGATGGATGATGCTGGCGTTGACCGCCGGCTTGTTCGTGATCGCCGAGCCAGTTGCCGGTCATGTGGTCGAGCCGTTGGCCTACGGCCGCTCAACCGGCCTGTCGC
Source organism: Allobosea sp. CER48 (assembly GCF_044752385.1). Taxonomy (NCBI): domain Bacteria; kingdom Pseudomonadati; phylum Pseudomonadota; class Alphaproteobacteria; order Hyphomicrobiales; family Alloboseaceae; genus Allobosea; species Allobosea sp. CER48. The sequence goes on from NZ_JBIWYK010000679.1 coordinate 973, forward strand.
CTGTCGCCATCATCGTCGCGGCGACATTCTGGACCTGGTTGTGGGGCCCTATCGGCCTGGTTCTCGCCACACCATTGACCGTGTGTCTCGTGGTCCTTGGCCGGCACGTTGAAAGGCTGGAATTTCTGGACGTCATGCTGGGAGACCGTCCGCCACTGTCCGCGCCAGAGATCTTCTACCAACGGATCCTCGCGGGAGATCCAGCGGAAGCTGCCGACAAGGCCGAGGAGGTGCTGAAAGAGCGCTCGCTATCCGCCTACTACGACGACGTAGCGCTCGAAGGCCTACGGCTTGCCGCAGCGGACGAGAGCCGCGGTGTTTTGGACGC
>NZ_JBIWYK010000680.1:0-1300 GCF_044752385.1 Allobosea sp. CER48
CTGCCGAACCGATCGGATGCAGCGGCGCTACTCCTCCAGCGCCCCGATCATCTCCACGCGCGTCGCATGCCGGCCGCCCTCGAACTCTGCGGTCAGGAAAGCGTCCACGATGTCGAACGCGAGCCCTTCGCCCACGACCCGCGCACCGATCGACAGCATGTTGGCGTCGTTGTGCCGGCGGATCATCCGGGCGGAGAATGTGTCGGTGCAGACGCCGCAACGGATTCCCTTGACCTTGTTGGCGGCCATCATGATGCCCTGGCCCGTACCGCACAGGACGATGCCGAGCCGGCAATCGCCGGACGCGACGAGCCGCGCCGCCGCCTCGCCATGGCTGGGATAATGCGTGCTCTCCGGCGTCGTCGGCCCGATGTCGACGACCGCCCAGCCCTGGGCTGCGACATGGGCGGCGATGGCCTGCCGGAGCGGGATGGCAGCGTGATCGCTGGAAAGGACGATGCGATTGCTGGCCGTCAAGGAGATGTCATTCCGCTTTCCGAGGTCGGCCTGGCGGCGTGGGCGCGCCGGACCGCGCGCCTCTCGCATCGCCGCAGCCACGGCCCTGACGATCCGGGGCTGCCCGCTGGGCAGCCCCGGACAGGGATCGGAGCCGCCGGCCTAGGCCGCCAGGACGACCACCTTGGTCTTGACCGGCGTGCGGTCATACAGGTGGATCATGTCCTGGCTGAGCAGCCCGACGCAGCCGCTCGTAATGCCGTTCCCGATCGTCTCCGGATCGCTCGAGGCATAGATCGTGTAGAGCGTGTAGGCGCCATTCTGATAGAGATGGAGCGTGCGCGCGCCGAGCGGGTTGTCGAGGCCGCCGGGCATGCCGCGGGCATATTTGGCCGCCTCGGGCTGGCGCTTGATCATTTCCTTCGGCGGCGTCCACGTCGCCCATTCCGACTTGCGGCCGACATAGGCGTCACCGCTCCAGCGGAAGCCGTCGCGGCCGACATTGGCGCCGTAGCGGGTGGCGTTTCCACCTTCCTCGATGCGGTAGACGTAGTAATTGGCGGGGTCGACGATGATCGTGCCGGGCGCTTCCCTGGTCTCGTAGCGCACCATCTTGCGGAAATATTTCGGGTCGACCTTGGTGACGTCGACTCCCGGGATCGGGAACTTCTCGGTGGGCACCGGCCCGTAGACCTGCTGCGCCTCGGCGAGGCTCATTCCGTCGGTCGCCGCGCAGCCACCCAGCCCGAGCGCGCCGAGGCCGACGGCCGACCCGGCCAGAAACGACCGGCGGCTGACAAGCCCCGCGCGCGCCCGCAGCAGGGCGATTTCCTCGATCTTGCCG
>NZ_JBIWYK010000681.1:0-1297 GCF_044752385.1 Allobosea sp. CER48
AAGAACACGAGCACACGACTGGTCTTCGAGTACTGGAACGCGCTGCGTGGCGAACGAGCTGCGCCCGAGCGCGGCGAGATCGAGCCCGGAGCGTTGCGGCACGCGCTGGCAGATACCTTCATCCTGGAGAACGAGCCGATTGGCCCTATCTTCCGGCTTGCCGGCACCCGCCTCTGCGCCCTGATCGGGCATGAACTGCGCGGCCGGGCCTTCACCGCGCTGTGGCCGGACGTGGAGGCTCAGGGCGATATGCGCCGCCTCGTCCAGACCGTGATGGACGAGAGCGCTGGCGCCGTCGCCGGTCTCTCCGGCCAATCCCGGACCGGCACACCGATCTATCTCGAACTGCTGCTGCTGCCGCTGCGCTACCGCGGCCGCACCCATGCGCGCGTGCTCGGCGCGCTTTCTCCGGCCGTATCGCCGGATTGGCTCGGCCTCGACACTGTCGAAACGATGCGGATGATTTCGCTGCGGATGCTCTGGCCCAATGCCGCATCCCACCTGCAGGCCCAGCCGCGCCGCGCGGAACCGCCGCGTCTTGTCGTGCTCCCGGGCGGGCGGGCCTGAGCGGAACGATCCCTTAACCAACCCCGCCTAGGATCGCCCCGAATCCTGGTCGGTCTTTGATGTTGAGCGCGCTCCAAACACCCGGAACGTCTGCTAGTCCTGTCGAACGCAGGCGGCATCATCGCATGAAGGTGGTGCTGTTGGGCCGCTACATGCTGCCCAACCGCATGGAGTATCCCTGCCAGACAATCGACATCTCGCCCGGCGGCGTGCACCTCGCAGCACCCGCCAAGGCCCGTCCGGGTGAGCGCGTCATCGCCTATCTCGACCATCTCGGCCGGATCGAGGGCACCTGCGTCCGGACGACGATGGAAGGCTTCGCGATGACCATCACCGCGACCAGCCGCAAGCGCGAGAAATTCACGGCACAGCTCACCTGGCTCGCCAACCGCGAGGAGCTCGGACTTCCTGAAGACCGCCGCTACGACCGTGTCGTGCCGCGCAATCCCCGCTCGATCCTGACCCTCGAAGACGAGTCCGAGCACGTCGCCCGCATCATAGACATCTCCTTGTCGGGCGCAGCCTTCTCGAGTGATCTCGATCTCCCGGTCGGAACCCCGCTGCGGATCGGCTCGACGCCCGCGCTCATCGTGCGCCGTTTCGATGGCGGCTACGCGGCGCAGTTCCGCTTTCCGCTCTCGGCCGACCTGCTCGACGAGAATCTCGAGCTCTGAGCATCGGCGGGCCTCGCCCCGCGTCGCCCCCCTCTTCCGCGCCAGGGATCATTCCG
>NZ_JBIWYK010000682.1:0-1293 GCF_044752385.1 Allobosea sp. CER48
CTCGCGCTGGCCCTCTGCGCCGTCGCCCTGGCATTGCCCGGCTCGGCCGCGGTGCCGGAGCGCCGCGTCGCGCTGGTCATCGGCAACAGCGCCTATACGGCGGTGCCGCCGCTCGCCAACCCGCTGCGGGATGCCAAGGGCGTTTCGGCCGCACTCAAGCGTCTCGGCTTCGAGGTTGTCGAAGGCTATGACCTCAAGATGGACGACATGACCAATGTCGTGCGCCAGTTCGCCCAGAAACTCGACGGCGCCAAGGCCGGTCTCGTCTATTATGCCGGCCATGGCATCGCGGTTGGCGACGAGAACTATCTCATTCCGGTCGATGCCTCGCTGCGGTCCGAGGCGGATCTCGATTTCAGGGCGGTCAATGTCCAGCTGGTCCTGCGCCAGATGCAGCGCGATGAGCGCGTCAACATCGTCATCCTCGATGCCTGCCGGGACAATCCCTTCGCGACCCAGCTGGTGGCGAAGTCCCGCGCCGTCACGCGCGGCCTGACGCCGATCGAGACCCAGTCGGCCTCCGGCATCCTGATCGCATTCGCGACCGACCCGCGCGCGACCGCTCTCGATGGCGACAGGGACGGCAACAGCCCCTTCACCTCGGCGCTGCTCAAGCACATCGAGACGCCCGAGGTCTCGATCACCACCGTGATGGATCGCGTGCGCGCCGATGTCTGGGAAGCGACCGGCAAGAAGCAGAAGCCCTGGACCAACTCCTCGATCATCGGCGAGTTCAAGCTCAATCCGACGCTGAAGCTCGCAGCCGTGGATCCGACCGAGGTTGCCACCAAGACGATCGACGCCGCCGTTCCTGTTCCCGCCATGCCGGCCATGCCGTCTCTCGACCGGGCCCAGCTCGACGTGAAGACCTGGGAAGTCGCGGAGCGCGGCAATTCGGCGGCCGATTATCGCGCCTATCTCGACGCCTTCCCCACCGGCCAGTTCGCCACCTTCGCGCGCAACCGCCTGGCGAGCCTGGAGACGGCGAAGCCTGCGGCCAACGTCGTCGCGAGACCGCCCGGCGTCACCGACGAGGCGCTGAAGAATGAGATCGGCACCGTGCAGACCGAGACGGCGATGAAGCTCCAGGCCAAGGATCGCCGCGAGCTGCAGACCCGCCTGCGCGCCGCCGGCTTCCAGCCCGGCAAGCTCGCCACCGCCTTCGGGCCGAGCCAGCGCAAGGCCATCCAGGAGTGGCAGAAGTCCCGCGGCATTCCGGAAACGGGTTTCCTGACCGCGATGCAGGCGACCGCCCTTGAGGCGCAGAGCGAGCAGGCCTATCAGCGCATCCTC
>NZ_JBIWYK010000683.1:0-1287 GCF_044752385.1 Allobosea sp. CER48
ATCGGCCCCTCGATCCTGTCGCAGCTCTTCTTCATGCGCGCCATCGAGATCATCGGGCCCGGCCGGGCTGGGGTCTTCGTCAATCTGGTGCCGGTCTTCGCGCCGATCCTCGCCGTGCTGATCATCGGCGAACCCTTCGGCCTCTATCACGCGATGGCGCTCGCCCTCGTGCTCGGCGGCATCTTCATCGCCGAACGCCTCGGGCGGTAGGGTCAGGGCGCATGTCGGTGGCGATCGGGCCTGGCCCGACCGCCCACGCCTTCACCGCACGAAGCCCCTGTTCGGGACCTGGATGCTCGCCACGAGGGCGAGCATGACGTGCGTGCCGGATGGCGGGCCGCTTCAGCGCAGAGCCGAAACCGCGAGCCGCGCGACCGCAGCATGGGCCGCGTCGCGCTCCTTCGCGTCGGCCCGCGAGCCGGCGAGATAGACGACGATGACGAAGCGGCGTCCGTCCGGCAGCGTCGCGATACCGATATCGTTGCTGGCGTGGTTGATGCCGTCCGTGGTCATGCCCAGCCCGGTGCGATGCGCCAGGCGCGTGCCCGCCGGCAGGCCTGCCTTGATCCGGTCGACGCCGATCTTCGATTCCGCGGCGATCTTCTCGATGAAGGCGGTATGGGCGGGGTCGCGGAGCCAGGTGCCCTTGGCGAAGCCTTCCAGGAACTGCGCGCTCGCATCCGGCGTGGCGGCGTCGCGCTTGTCCTTGAGAGCCTTGGAGAGCGCGGCGATGCGCACCTCCGGCTTGAGCGCCTTGACCTCGGCGCGGAAGCGCTTCTCGTCGACCGCCTCGCCCCAGGCGAAGCCGCGCAGGCCGTAGATCTCGGGCTGGAACTGCCGCTCGTAGCGGTCGATCGACATGCCGGTGACGCCACCGTCGCGCAGCATCCCGGTCACCACCTGCGGCCCGCCGATCTCCCGCATCAGAAGGTCGGCGGCGGTGTTGTCGCTCTGGCCGGCGGCGAGGCTGACGAGTTCACTCAGCGGATAGTCGTTGCGCTCGCCCTTGAAGGCCTTGGCGAGCGGGCTGTGGAACAGCGAGAAGTCCAGGCGCGTCACGGTGACCGGCTGGTCGAGCTTGAACTTGCCGGCCTCGACCTGCTGCAGCACCGCGACCGCTAGCGGCAGCTTGAACACGCTCTGCAGCGGGAAGGTCTCGGTGCCGCGATAGGACCATTGCTTGCGGTCCTTCAGGTCGATGAGCGCGACGCCGAGCCGGCCCTTCGATTCCTGCTCGATCGCGGCGATCTCCTTGTCGAGCCTGGCCTTGTCCCAATCGGCCAGGGC
>NZ_JBIWYK010000684.1:0-1282 GCF_044752385.1 Allobosea sp. CER48
AGCTATGTCGGTCGGGTCGGACAACGAAGAAAATGGCATGTCATCGTCTCCCTCGGTTGGTCCATGCAGCGGCTGATTTAGGATAGCTTCGGGGCTCTGCAAGCCTCCTTGAAAAGTTGGGGGGCGACTTCCTAAATCTGCGGAATCCAAGCGCACTGCGCGGGACCAGACCCATGTTGCTTCGAGGAGAATATGGCTATGGCACGGATGCCGTCCGACGAATTCGAACGCCCTGTCGTCATTCTGACTGGCCTTGGACAGCCCACAGCAATCTGCTCGGCGATGGAGGCTTACATGTTCCTGGCAGATTGGCCGAAGTCGCAGCGAGACGCTTGCCACGCCTTCGTATCACAGGCCTGCCTGGCTGCCGTCCGCGGCGAGATCGAGCCTGAAACTGCGAAGGGTTTTTTCGCGTCCTGGGCGGAGAAGCACGATCTTCTCGCTCTTGAGGCCGGTGTGCTTGTCGGCCGCCGCAATGCGGGCTCTCACGGCACCGCCTGAGGCTCGCAAGCCGCAGGAAGGAGGGCGGCGCGAGTGGCTGGCGGCTTAGCTCGTTCACCGCCCTCTCAAGCCACGGCGCCCTTCCTGAGGGCAGGACGGAGGCGGAACTGTGTGCTCCGCCACCGGTTATGTCCCTTGCAGTAGCGAGGCTGACATGGCGAAGAATTCCCGGCCGAGAGTCATCGACGGACCTAACGGGGCTTCTCAACTGCCGTCCGTTGTCGTCACGAGCTACAATCTGGAAGCTCGCGACGATGAGGGCTTCGTCGGCGACCGCGCTCGGCGAGGTGCGGTTTTCGAGCATCTTGAGGAGCTCCGGGCCGCATTGCGGCAGCAAGGCGCAGATCCCATCGACGTTCCAAGCGAGGAGCTGAAGAAAAAGGATCTGGATGCCCTGCTGACGGGCGACGATGCCGAAGCCGCCGCACTCATACACAGCGCCGTCGAGCACTACGCAGATGCGCTAGCTTCGGTCGTGCGGCGGTTCGCGCGCCTTAAGGCTTGGTCGCTTGTCGAGCGGATTGTCGTTGGTGGGGGATTTCGGCAAAGCCGAGTTGGAGAGTTAGCGATCGGCAGGGCTGCCATCATGCTGCGGACTCAAGGCTCTCCCGTGGAGCTCGTTCCGATCCGCCACCATCCTGACGAGGCCGGACTTATTGGGAACGCCCATATCGTCCCGAAATGGATGTTCGAGGCATTCGATAGCTTGGTCGCTGTCGACATCGGCGGCTCGAACATTCGGGCGGGGATCGTGGAGCTTCGCCAGGACAAGGCCTCTGAC
>NZ_JBIWYK010000685.1:0-1280 GCF_044752385.1 Allobosea sp. CER48
CACGGCCGATATCCGCGTAGCTGAAGCCCTTTTCGCGAACCTGCTCGGCACGATAGACATTGCGGAGATCGACGAGGACTGGCTCACGCATCAGGCCCTTGACCCGATCGAGATCGAGCGCCCGGAAGATGTTCCACTCGGTGACGATGACGGCGGCATCGGCCCCCGTCACGCAGTCGTAGGCGTCGGTGCAATAGTCCACGCCGGCGGGCAGAGCCGCCTTGGCCTGCTCCATGCCTTCCGGATCGAAGGCGCGGATCGTGGCGCCGGCGTCCTGCAGCGCCTGCACGATCGAGAGCGAGGGTGCGTCGCGCATGTCGTCGGTGTTGGGTTTGAATGTCAGGCCCAGGACCGCGATCGTCTTGCCGCGGACGGCGCCGCCGCAGGCCGCGATGACCTTGCGGCCCATGGCGCGCTTGCGTTGATCGTTCACCGCCGCAACCGTTTCGACGATGCGGGCGGGGGTGCCGTAATCCTGTGCCGTCTTGATCAGGGCGAGCGTGTCCTTCGGGAAGCAGGAGCCGCCATAGCCCGGCCCGGCATGAAGGAACTTGCCGCCGATTCGGTTGTCGAGGCCCATCCCGCGCGCAACGTCCTGGACGTTCGCGCCGACCTGCTCGCAGAGATCGGCCATCTCGTTGATGAAGGTGATCTTGGTCGCCAGGAAGGCGTTGGCCGCGTATTTGGTCAGTTCGGCGGTACGGCGGCTGGTGTTCAGGATCGGGGCGCTGTTGAGGTAGAGCGGACGATAGATGTCGGCCATGATCGTGCGCGCCCGCTCTTCCTCGGTGCCGATGACGATGCGGTCCGGGCGCTTGAAATCCTCGATCGCCGCGCCCTCGCGCAGGAATTCCGGGTTGGACACGACGGAGAAGTCCGCATCCGGCCGCAGCTCCCGCACGATGCGCTCGACCTCGTCGCCGGTGCCGACCGGAACGGTCGATTTGGTGACGATCACCGTATAGTGGTTCAGCGCCGCCGCGATCTCGCGGGCAGCCGCGTAGACATAGGACAGATCGGCGAAGCCATCGCCGCGCCGCGACGGCGTGCCGACCGCGATGAAAACCGCATCCGCAGCGGCGACGGGGCCGGCGAGGTCGGTGGTGAAGGACAGGCGCCCGGCCGCGGCGTTGCTGCGGACCAGATCGGCGAGGCCGGGTTCGAAGATCGGAATCTCGCCACGCTTCAGCGCCGCGATCTTGCTTTCCTGCTTGTCGACGCAGACGACCTCATGGCCGAAATCCGCGAAGCAGGCGCCGGACACCAAGCCGACATAGCCC
>NZ_JBIWYK010000686.1:0-1267 GCF_044752385.1 Allobosea sp. CER48
ATCCCCGAGCGTATTGTCCACGCGCGTGGCTCGGCAGCCCACGGCTTCTTCGAGCTGACGGAATCACTCGGCGCGTTCACCCGCGCGAAAGTGCTGACTGAAGTTGGCGTCAAGACCGAGGTGTTCACGCGGTTCTCGACGGTCGCCGGCGGCGCAGGCTCGGTCGACACGCCCCGCGACGTGCGCGGCTTTGCGGTTAAATTCTACACCAAAGAAGGCAACTGGGACCTTGTCGGCAACAATATCCCGGTCTTCTTCATTCAAGATGCGATCAAGTTCCCCGACCTGATTCATGCCGTGAAGATGGAAGCCGATCGCGGCTATCCGCAGGCCGCGAGCGCTCACGACACCTTCTGGGATTTCGTGGGGCTGATGCCGGAATCGACCCATATGATCATGTGGGCGATGTCCGACCGCACCATCCCGCGCTCGCTGCGGATGATCGAAGGCTTCGGCGTCAATACCTTCCGCCTCCTGAACGACAAGGACGAGCCGACCTTCGTCAAGTTCCATTGGCGCCCCAAGCTCGGCACACAGTCGACGTGCTGGGACGAGGCGGTGAAGATCGCCGGCGCCGATCCCGATTACCATCGCCGCGATCTGCATGAAGCCATCGCCAGGGGCGATTTCCCGGAATGGGAGTTTGGCGTGCAACTGCTCAGTCAGGAAGAGGCCGATGCGCTGCCCTTCGACATTCTCGACGCGACCAAGGTCATCCCCGAGGAACTGGTGCCGATCCGCATGATCGGCCGCATGGTTCTCAACCGGAACCCTGACAATTTCTTCGCCGAGACCGAGCAAGCCGCCTTCCTGCCGACCAGTATGCCGCCGGGCATCGACGTCTCGGAAGATCCGCTCCTGCAAGGTCGCCTGTTCTCCTACCAGGATACACAGCTCTCGCGGTTGGGCACCGTGAACTTCCACCAGATCCCCATCAACAGGGCCAAGGGATGCCCGTTCCAGAACCTGCAGCGCGACGGCCATATGCAGACGCAGGTCTTTACAGGTCGGGCGAATTACGAGCCGAACAGCTTGGCCGAAGCCGGCGAGGAAGGCGGCCCGCGCGAGGATCCCGCTGGAGGGTTTCGGACGGCGCCGATTCCGGTGGAAGAGCACAAAGTTCGCCTGCGCGCGGAGAGTTTCGCCGATCACTACAGCCACGCGAGGCTTTTCTTCCGCTCGCAGAGCGAGATCGAGCAGGCCCATCTGGCGAGCGCACTCGTCTTCGAACTCTCGAAGGTCACGCTCGAGCACGTCCGCAACCGCG
>NZ_JBIWYK010000687.1:0-1266 GCF_044752385.1 Allobosea sp. CER48
ACGACCTCGACACGCTCCGACAAGGTGCCTTCATCGGCGAAGAGCAGTCGATAGGCGCGGCGCAGCTCATGGATCTGCTCGCGGGTGAAGTCGCGACGCTTGAGCCCGATCAGGTTGAGCCCGACGAGATGGGCGGGATTGTCGCGCACGGTGCCGAAGGGGATGACATCGCTCAAGACACCCGCGCCGCCGCCGATGAAGGCATGATCGCCGATGCGAATGTACTGCTGCAGACCGGCGCCACCGCCCACGATGACGAAGTTGCCGATCGTAACGTGGCCGGCGCACATCACATTGTTCGAGAAGATGACGTTGTTGCCGAGCCGGCTGTCGTGCCCGACATGGGAGTTCGCCAGGAAGAAGCAGCGATCGCCGACGGAGGTCACCATCCCGCCGCCCTCGGTGCCCGGGTTCATGGTGACGCCTTCGCGGATCTGGCATTCCGCACCGATCGAGAGCGTCGAGGGCTCTCCGCGGTACTTCACATCCTGCGGCGGATGGCCGATCGACGCGAAGGGATAGATCTTGGTGCGCGGGCCGATCGTCGTGCGGCCTGCCACGACGACATGGCTGATGAGTTCGACCCCATCACCCAGCACGACGTCCGGCCCCACAGTGCAGAACGGCCCGACCTTGACCCCCGCCCCAAGCTTCGCCTTGGGGTCGACGATCGCCATCGGATGAATGGAAGCGCTCATCGGAAACTGATCCTGATCTGGCAAAACTGCGGACCGCTCAAACCACCATCGCCGAGATCTCGGCCTCGGCGACGAGCACGCCCTCGACGCGGGCTTCCCCGCGGTAGAACCAGATATTGCGCTTGCGCGCGAGCTTCGTCAGGTGGAACCGCAGCGTATCACCCGGAATGACCGGCTTGCGGAACTTGGCCTTGTCGATCGTGGTGAACAGGACGGTGTTGATCGGCGCCTCGCCGGCGCCGCGCGCATTCACGACGAGCACACCCGCGGTCTGCGCCATGGCCTCGATCATCAAGACACCCGGGAAGACCGGGCGCTCGGGAAAGTGACCCGTGAACTGCGGCTCGTTGACGGTGACGTTCTTGATGCCAACGCCGGACTCGTCGCCATTCACCTCGACGACGCGATCGACCAGCAGGAACGGATAGCGGTGGGGAATGCTCGCCATGATCTTCTGGATGTCGATCACACCCAGCGCCGTCGTCGCCTCGCTCATCGTCTGTCTTCTCCCGGGCGCCTTCCCAGAGCGACGCCTCGCATTCTCTTCAAGATGTCCGATCGAGGAAAC
>NZ_JBIWYK010000688.1:0-1266 GCF_044752385.1 Allobosea sp. CER48
TCGGAGAGGGTCGCGACGATGCTGTCATGACCCGAGTTTCTGAACGCGACGGCGAGCCGCTCGCGTCCGTCGCGAAGGCCGAGCGAGATCGAGGCGGCGGCGAGGCGCCGACCTCCGCCGGTGAGCGCGATCGACGGCTTGCCGAAGGGCGAGGCCTCGAGCGTCCAGCAGAGCAGGAAGACCGAGCCGCCGAGGCGGTGGAGCTCCAGCTGGGCCGGGGGCGTCGCCGCCATGGCGACGGGCGCGAGTGAAAGCATGAAGGCGCTCCTGCGGCACGGAGGATCCCGGAGCGCCGGATGAAAGTGGGAAAGCCACTTTGCGAGGGGGCTCCGGGACTGTAGGCGGCGTTCCGCCCGGCCCGGCCGTGGCAGGGCAGGGCGCGACGCGTCGGTCGATCAGGCGACCGAGAAGTAGGAGTGCGGATCGGCCTGCACGTCCTCGGCGTTCACGCCGACGAGCGTCAGCGTGTCTCCGTTGCCGAGATCGATCACGGTGTTGCCGCCGACGGTGGAAGCGCGGGCTGCCACGTCCTCGGCCGAGGTAACACCCGTGCCGTTGATGTCGGACGCGATCTGCAGCATGTCCGAGCCGGCCTGGAAGTCGAGGACGACGTCGTTGCCGCCACCCCCGGCGAAGACGAAGGTATCGCTGCCGGCACCGCCTTGCAGGACGTCGTTCCCGGCGCCACCGAACAGCATGTCGTCGCCGACGCCGCCTTGCAGGACGTCGTCGCCGGCGCCGCCATAGAGGATGTCGGCACCTTCACCGCCCTGGAGGACGTCGTTGCCGGCGCCACCCTGGAGGATGTCGTCGCCCGGCCCGCCTTGCAGGATGTCGTTGCCTTCGCCGCCGATGAGGACGTCATTGCCGTCATTGCCGCGCAGGATGTCGTCGCCGGCGCCGCCGATCAACGTATCATCGCCCTCGCCGCCGAAGAGGGCATCGTTCCCCTCGTCGCCGGAGAGGACATCGTCGCCGAGGCCGCCGTAGAGGATGTCGTCACCCTCGCCGCCGAACAGGGCATCGTTGCCGCCATCGCCGAACAGCAGGTCATTGCCTTCCTCGCCGAAAAGCGAATCGACCTGATCGCCACCGTGCACGATGTCGTGGCCGGCACCTGCCAGAATAACGTCGCTGAAGCGACTCCCAATCAAAAAGTCGTCGAATGCACTTCCTTCGATCGTCGCCATACGGCACCTCCTTAGCGATCTGATGATCCCGGCCGTTCGGCGGCGGCGCCGCGGAACTGAAAGTCCAGGAACGGTT
>NZ_JBIWYK010000689.1:0-1266 GCF_044752385.1 Allobosea sp. CER48
GCGTCGGCATGACGGTAGCACCTCCGTTGCTTGTCATTGCCGGTGCGGGGTCCGGCAAGACCAACACGCTGGCGCATCGCGTTGCCCATCTCCTGGTCAGCGGCGCCGATCCGCGGCGGATCCTGCTGATGACCTTCTCGCGCCGCGCCGCGTCCGAAATGGCGAAGCGCGTCGAACGGATCGCCCGCAAGGTGCTCGGCGACGGTGCCGGTGTTCTGAGCGACGCCCTCAGCTGGGCGGGCACCTTCCATGGCATAGGGGCGCGCCTGCTACGCGATTGCGCCGACCAGCTCGGCCTCGACCCGGCCTTCACGATCCATGATCGCGAGGATGCTGCCGATCAGATGAACCTGGTCCGGCACGAGCTCGGCTTCTCGAAGACGGAGGCTCGCTTCCCGACCAAGGGAACCTGCCTGGCGATCTATTCGCGCTGCGTGAACGCCGAGTTGCCGATCGAGAAGGTGCTCGGCCAGTCCTACCCCTGGTGCGTGGCTTGGGCGGCCGAGCTGAAGCAGCTCTTCGCCGCCTATGTCGAGGCCAAGCAGCAGCAGAACGTTCTCGATTACGACGATTTGCTGCTCTACTGGGCGCAAGCGATGACCGATCCTGATATCGCTGCGGATATCGGCGCTCGCTTCGACCATGTCATGGTCGACGAATATCAGGACACCAACCGTCTCCAGTCCTCGATCCTGCTGGCGCTGAAGCCCGACGGCAGCGGGCTCACGGTCGTCGGCGACGACGCCCAGTCCATCTACTCATTCCGCGCTGCGACCGTCCGCAACATTCTCGACTTCCCGGCGGCCTTCTCGCCGCCTGCCGAGGTCATAACGCTCGATCAGAACTACCGCTCGACCAGCGCCATACTTGCGGCCGCAAACGCCGTCATCGACCTGGCGGCCGAGCGCTTCACCAAGAACCTCTGGACGGATCGCGCTGCCGGATCGCCGCCACAACTCGTCCATGTGCGCGACGAGGCCGACCAGGCCCGCTTCATTGCCGAGCGGGTGCTGGAGAACCGGGAAGGCGGCTCCACGCTGAAGCAACAGGCAGTGCTGTTCCGGGCTTCGCATCATAGCGGGCCGCTCGAGATCGAACTCACCCGCCGGAACATCCCCTTCGTCAAGTTCGGCGGCCTCAAGTTCCTCGACAGCGCCCATATCAAGGATCTGCTTGCGTTGCTGCGCTTCATCGAGAACCCGCGCGATCGCGTCGCCGGGTTTCGCGTCTTGCAGCTCATCCCGGGCGTCGGGCCGACATCGGCCC
>NZ_JBIWYK010000690.1:0-1263 GCF_044752385.1 Allobosea sp. CER48
CCTCGCGAAACAGCGCTTTCAGCGCCCGCAGCAGCTCCTCGACGATGATCGGGGCGAGCCCCTCGGTCGGCTCGTCGAGCAGCAGCAGCTTCGGGTTCAGCATCAGCGCCCGGCCGATCGCCAGCATCTGCTGCTCGCCGCCGGAAAGCTGGTTGCCGAGATTGGCCTTGCGCTCGGCGAGTCGCGGAAACATCCGGAAAACCCGCTCCGCATCCCAGGGCCCCGGGCGCGCCACCGCGGTCAGGTTCTCCAGCACCGTCAGCGACTTGAAGATATTGCGCTCCTGCGGCACCCAGCCGATGCCGGCATGCGCCCGCTGCTCCGGCGAGGCTACGGTGAGATCACGCCCGGCCAGTACGATCCGCCCGCCGCGCCGGCGGGTGACGCCGATGATGCTGTTGACCAGCGTCGTCTTGCCGACACCGTTGCGGCCGAGCAAGGCGAGCGAATGCCCCTCGGCCAGCGTCAGGTCGATGTCGAAGAGCACCTGCGCCTCGCCATAGCCGGCGCAGAGCCTGTCGATCCTGAGCAACTCAGGCCTTGATGCGTCAGACATGGGCGTCCTCGCCGAGATAGGCTTCGCGCACGCCCCGGTCGCGGGCCATCTCCTCCGGCGTACCCTCCGCCAGCACGCGGCCATTGACCAGCACGGTGATGCGTGTCGCGAAGCGGAAGACAAGGTCCATGTCGTGCTCGATCAGCAGCACCGAGACATCGTCCGGAAGCTCGGCGACGGTCCGCATCAGCTCGCGGCGCTCGGCCTCGGGCACGCCGGCCGCCGGTTCGTCGAGCAGCAAGACGGAAGGCCGCGCGGCGAAGGCGGCGGCGATCTCGATCTGGCGCTGCTTGCCATAGGGCAAAGTGGCGATCGTCCGGTCCATGATGTCGTCGAGGCGGAAGCGGTTCAGGATCTCGGCAGTCTGGCTCACCAACTCCGGATCACGGTCGAGCGCGCGGAAAGGGCGGCTGCCCCGCCCGAGCCGCTCTGACGTGACGAGTGCGATGATCTCCAGCGGAGTCATCCTCGCGAAAAGCTGGTTGATCTGGAAGGTGCGGGCGAGCCCCCGCTGCACCCGCGCCTCGCGCGGCAGCCGGGTGATGTCCTCGCCCATCAGCTCGATGCGGCCCGAGCTCGGCTTGAGCACGCCGGTCAACTGGTTGACGAACGTCGTCTTGCCGGCGCCGTTCGGACCGATCAGCGCATGACGAGCACCTTTCGTCAGGGTGAAGTCGACATGATCGGTCGCGGTGATGCCGCCGAAG
>NZ_JBIWYK010000691.1:0-1254 GCF_044752385.1 Allobosea sp. CER48
GGCGCAGGCGACGACCGGATTCGAGCCTCAGGCCATCCCGACGCTGCCGAAGACCATCCGGCCACGGTGGAAGGTGGCGCTGCGCTCGGGAATGCGGGCCACGGTCTCGGCCGAGCAGCTCGCCGGCACCAGCGTGAAGGCCGCATCGTCGCCGGCCTTCGGCCAGGCGCGCTTGCCGCTGTCGTCGAGCGGGAGCACGCCGCCGGTCGCGATCGCCAGAGCGCGCGACAGCCGGAACTCGTCGCTGCCCCGATAGATCTGGGCGTAGAGGTTCGCCTTCTCGAGCATGTCGCCCTTGCCGAATGGCGACCAGTGATCGATGACGCTGTCGGTGCCGGTCATCACGAAAACGCCCTTCTCGCTCAGTTGCGGCAGCGGCATCGTCAGGCTGCCCAGCGGCACCGTCGAGGCGATGGTCATCCGCTGCGCCGCCATGCGTCCGATGGTTTCGCTCAGCGCGCCGGAGGAGAGGGTGGTCAGGGCGAAGGCATGGCTGATCGTGACCTTGCCGCGCAGGGCCGGGTTCTTCTCGACGGTGTCGATCATGTAGTTGACCGCCGCGACGCCGGCGGGGTTGGTCTCGTGGAGATGGATGTCGACGCCCTTGCCGCTATCGAGCGCGATCTGGAACATGGCGTCGAGCGATTTCTCCATCGCGCCGTCGACATTGGTCGGATCGAGGCCGCCGACATAGGCGACGCCCAGCTTCATCGCCTCCCGCATCAGGCCTTCGACCTTCGAGTGCAGCAGGCCGTGCTGCGGGAAGGCGACGATCTCGCATTCGAAGTCGTCGCGATGGTTCTCCAGTGCGCGTTGCAGGTTCTCGAGGCTCTTGAGGCCGCTGACCGGATCGATGTTGCAATGGCTGCGAGCGACCGTGGTGCCCTTGGAGTGCAGCAGGGCGATCAGCGCCTCGGCGCGCTGCGTCGACGTCGGCAGCAATTGCGGGATCAGCTTCTCCTCGCGCGCGATCATGTCGAGGATCGTCTTGCCCTGCCGCGGCAGCGGGGCCTGCCACGGGCCGCTGTAGAAGGTCTTGTCGAGATGGATGTGCATGTCCCGCATGGCCGGCAGGGCGAGCTGGCCATGGGCGCGGTAGCAGGGCACGCCGGCGGGCAATGTCGCCCCCGCAGCATGCAGCGCGGCGATCTTGCCGCCCTTGATCTCCAGCGTGTACAGCGCCGTGCGCGTGCCGGTGACGATGTCGCCGTCGCGCTCGAAACCGTCCTCCAGCCGCACTTCGGTCAGGCAGTA
>NZ_JBIWYK010000692.1:0-1251 GCF_044752385.1 Allobosea sp. CER48
CGTCGAAGCCGTTCGGTGCCAGCGCTTCCACGGCGTCGATGACGCGCTCGGGACCGCCGACCCGGTTCATCGCCACCACCTCGGCCGTGGCGGGCAGGCGCTGCGCCTCATAGGCCGCGAGCGCCTGGCGCGGATGCTCGGCCTTCGCCAGCCAGTCGGCGAGGCAGCGGGCGTCGAGGATGGCCTGGGAGGCGCCGTTGGAGCCGACCGGATACATCGGATGCGCGGCGTCGCCGAGTAGCGTGACGCGACCATGCGTCCAGCGTGGCAGCGGATCGCGATCGCACATCGGATATTCCCAGAAGGTCGAGGTCGCGCGGATCAGCCCGAGTATATCGAAGCCCGGCACGCTGAAGCGGCGCGCGAAGGGCAGCACGTCCTCAAGCCGGCCGGGCTTGGACCAGGCCTCCTTCGGCGGCGGCCGCTCGGGATCGCCGTTGCGGATGTTGACGACCCAGTTGGTCAGCCGCGTCTTCGCGGTCGTGCCCTTGCCGATCGGGTAGAGCACCAGTTTGCCGGCCATGCCTCCCGCGATGATCATGCTTTCGCCGTCGAGGAAGACAGGCCAGTCGCAGGCACCGCGCCACATCTGGACGCCCTGCCAGCGCGGCGAGCCCTGGTTCGGGAAATAGAAGGCGCGCACGGCCGAGTGGATGCCGTCGGCACCGATCAGGATGTCGCCGCGCGACGTCTCGCCGCCCTCGCCGAAGCGCGCATCGCTGAAATGCGCCGTGACCCCGCCTTCGTCCTGGATGAAGCCGAGCAGGCGCCGCCCCGTCCGTATCGCATCCTCGCCCAGGCGCTCCGCCACGGCGTCGCGGATGACGCGCTGGAGCTTCCCGCGATGGATCGAGAATTGCGGAACCGGAGCGCCGGCATGCAGGCCGCGCGGCTCGCGCCAGACCGCCTGCCCGAAGCGATTCATGTAGAGGAGCTCGCGCGTGCGGATGCCGGCCTCGTCGAGTGCGGGCAGCAAGCCGAGATCGGCAAGCTCGCGGATCGCATGTGGCAGGGTGTTGATGCCGACTCCGACCTCCCGGATCTCGCTGGCCTGTTCGTAGACCGTGGCCGCGATCCCGCGCGCATGGAGCAGCAACGCCAGCGTCAATCCGCCGATGCCGCCGCCAACGATGATCACCCGCATATGCCCGTTCCCCTGGGTCTAATATTTTAAGTTTGAAATATATGCGTTCGCATTGTCAATCGCCCTTGGCACCGGCCTCGAATAGGAGCGCCCGGTTGAAACCGGGA
>NZ_JBIWYK010000693.1:0-1243 GCF_044752385.1 Allobosea sp. CER48
ACACCGCAGCGCTGGCAAGCCCACGCGCCTCAGGGGGCCTTCGCCTGGGGCCGCGCCGGTCCTTCCACAGCCGGCAGCGACTTCAGATACTCCGCCATCGCCATCCGGTCGGCGTCGGGGAGCTGCGCCATGTTGCGCACCACCGCGGCCATCGTGCCGCCGACGCTGTCGAAGCTCGGGGTGAAGCCCGTCTTCAGCAGCTCGGCAATCTCTTCCTTCGACCACTTCGCCAGCCCGTTCTCGGACTGGGTGATGTTCGGCACCCAGCCCTTGCCTTCCGGATCGGGACCACCGGCGAAGCGGGTCGCCTGCACGATCGCACCGAGCGCATTGCGGGCCGAGTGGCATTCGGCACAGTGGCCCGGGCCGTTCACGAGATAGGCGCCGCGGTTCCAGGCCTCGCTCTTCGCCGGATCGGGCCGGAAGGGTGCTCCTTCGAAGAACAGCAGCTTCCAGCCGCCGACCATGCGCCGGATGTTGAACGGGAACGGCAGCTCATGCGGCGGCGCCCTGCCCTCGACCGGGGCCAACGTCCGGATGTAGGCGAAGAGATCGGCGAGCGCCCTCGGAGGCATCAGCCGGTAGGAGGTGTAGGGAAAGGCTGGATAGAGATGCTGGCCGCTCGGCGAGACTCCCGCGGCCATCGCATCGACGAAATCCTGCACACCCCAGTTCCCGATACCGTCCCGCGTATGCGGCGAGATGTTGGGGGCATGGAACGTGCCGAAGGGCGAGGCCAGCGCCAGCCCGCCGCCGAGCCTCAGCTTGTCGTCCTGGCCCGGCGTCGCGTGGCAGGACGCGCAGCCGCCGGCTGCGAAGAGCAGCCTGCCATTCTCGATATCGGCCGCCGGCAGCGCGCCGATCTCCGGCGACGGCGAGACGACGCGTGGATCGGTGAGGACGTAGAAGCCCGCGAAAGCGAGGACCGCCAGCAGGACGAGGGTCACGAACAGGCGGCGCAGCAACAGCATCGGCATCTCCAAAGGCGCAATCAGGCACCCTGCCTGCGCAGGGCTCCAGCCTCGAACCACGACAGTTCTAACGTGGCGCAGCCGGGATGGCTCCGGCAAGCAGGTAAATCAGGCCAAGAAAAAGCGGGCAGCCAACGCTGGCGCCCGCTCTCGGTCTTCCGGCGAAGCGGCTTCGCCGCCTCACTTCTTGACGCGGTAGGCCTCGTGGCACGCCCCGCAGTTCTTGGTCGCCGCGCCAAAGGCGGTCCGGAAGCCATCAAGACTCGTGACGC
>NZ_JBIWYK010000694.1:0-1241 GCF_044752385.1 Allobosea sp. CER48
GCGCTGCGCGCGACCTGTCCCAGACGCCGGGCGCCCTTTCGCGAATGCAAGGGCGGGGTCGTTGTCGAGCGTCCGGTGCTCGCCTATGTCTGTCGTCCCGAACCTGTCGCTCCCGGCCGCCGCCGGCGGGCCGCGGGTCTTCATGTCTGTTCTGCCGGAGCGCCCATGGCTCGCGACGTGTCCGATTCGACCCCGATCGGTTCGAAGGATGAACTGATCTCCTGGATCGCAGCCGGCGAGAAACCGGAATCGTCATTCCGCATCGGCACCGAACACGAGAAGTTTCCGTTCTATCGCAGCGATCTGGCGCCGGTTCCCTATGAGGGGCGCGCAGGCGCGGGCGGCATCCGCGCCCTGCTCGAAGGCATGCAGCAGCGCCTCGGCTGGGAGCCGATCCTCGATGCCGGCCACATCATCGGCCTTGCCGGCCCCGATGGCGGTGGCGCGATCTCGCTGGAGCCCGGCGGCCAGTTCGAGCTGTCGGGCGCCCCGCTCGCCTCGCTGCACGAGACGCAAAGCGAGCTTGCCGCCCATCTCGCCGATGTGAAGGCGGTCGCCGCACCGCACGGGATCGGCTTCGTCGCGCTCGGCGCTTCGCCGCTCTGGACCCGGGCCGAAACGCCGGTGATGCCCAAGGGCCGTTACAAGATCATGGCGAACTACATGCCGAAGGTCGGCACGCGCGGCCTCGACATGATGTTCAGGACCTGCACCGTGCAGGTCAATCTCGACTTCGCCACCGAGGCCGACATGGTGCGCAAGCTTCGGGTCTCGCTCGCGCTGCAGCCTCTGGCGACGGCGCTTTTCGGCTCGTCGCCGTTCCTGGAGCGCAAGCTCAACGGTTTCCAGTCGATGCGCTCCGAGATCTGGCGCGATACCGACAATGCCCGCTCGGGCATGATCGCCTTCGCCTTCGACGAGGGCATGTCCTATGAAGGCTATGTCGACTGGGCGCTCGACGTGCCGATGTATTTCGTCAAGCGGGGCGACATCTATCACGACGTTGCGGGTGCCTCCTTCCGCGACCTGCTGGCCGGCAGGCTGCCGCAGCTGCCCGGCGAGCGCGCGACCATATCGGACTGGGCAAACCACCTCTCCACGCTGTTCCCGGAAGTCCGGCTGAAGCGCTTCCTCGAGATGCGCGGCGCCGATGCCGGGCCGCCGGAGATGCTGACGGCTCTGTCTGCCTTCTGGGTCGGATTGCTCTACGATCGTTCGGCACTCGATGCGGCCTGGGACCT
>NZ_JBIWYK010000695.1:0-1225 GCF_044752385.1 Allobosea sp. CER48
AGGCCGAGTAGACCCGCTCGAAATCGACCTTGGCTGCCGTGCTGACGAGGATCAGCTTGGCGGCGTGGCCGGGATGGCGTGTCGCATAGGCCTGGGCGACGAAGCCGCCGAAGGAGGTTCCGAGCACGATCGGCCTGTCGATGCCCAGGGCGTCGCATAGGCCTCTCACGTCATCGCCCCATTGCGCCAGCGTCCAGCGCTCGCGCGGTCCATCCTCGCTGCGCCCGCAGCCGCGATGGTCGTAATAGATGATCTGGCAGATGTCGCGCAGCGACGAAAAGACCGGCTTGTAGAGGCTGTGGTCGCCGCCCGGGCCGCCATGCAAGAGCAGGAGCGTCGGCTTTTCCCGCATTCGCGGCCCGTCCGGTATCAGCCCGGCGCCCTCGATGTCGAGATAGAGCCGGACACCATTCACCTCGACATGCATCTTAGTCGCTCCGGCATCCCGTCAGTCACCCAGTCCATCGAGGAAGGCTGTCAGCCGGTCGAGCGCCTGCCGGCCTTCCGGGCGGTCGAGGTCGAACTGGTATTCGTGCGGTAGTTTCGGCTCGGTCTCCGGAGGGAAGAACAGCGTGTCGACGCTCACACCACGGTCGCGCAGGGCCTGCGCCATCACCACCGACTGCGGGGCGAGCGGATCGCCATTGCCGACGGAAATAAAGCTGCGCGGAAAGGCTTCCGTGACGTAGCGGGGCACTGCCGCTTCGGTGATGCGCTCGCTGTCGAAGGGATTGGAAGTGCCGAAATAGGCCAGGAGCACCGAGCGGATGAAGCCGCCGAAGGGGCCGGTCAGGTCGAACGAGGTCGGGTCGAACGCGCCGCAGAACAGCACGGCTCCTTTCAAGGCCGCTGGAGCCACGGCCGGCTTCAGTCCGAGCAACTCGGCATAGTCCTTTCCGGTCAGGCCTGCTGCGAGCTGCGCTGCGATATGGGCGCCGGCCGAGTCGCCGGCGAGCACGAGGCTGGACGGATCGAGGCCGAGGCGCTGACCCTCGCGCTGCAGGAAGCCAAGGGCCTCGTTCACCTGCAGCACAGGTTCGGGATAGCGGGCGGTCGGAGCGCGGGTGTAGCCGACGGCGACAGCCGGATATCCGCGCCCGGCCAGGATCTTCAGGTAGGGCGCGACATCCTTGCGGTCGCCGCCGACGAAGCCGCCGCCATGCACCCAGACGATGGTGGTGCGCTCGGAGTGGGTGCTTCGCTCGGGCAGGTAGATGTCGAGCCG
>NZ_JBIWYK010000696.1:0-1225 GCF_044752385.1 Allobosea sp. CER48
CAAGCAGTAAAGTCACCTGCGGACAGCGTCGCAAACGTAGCCATCGGCGCTTTCATTATTGCTGCGCTCTATTTCGGGCGTGAAGTGTTCGTTCCAATGGCTCTCGCAATCTTGCTCAGCTTCGTTTTGGCGCCGCTGGTCAAAGGATTGCAGAAACTGCGTGTTCCGCGAGCCCTGGCGGTCTTTGCGGTCGTCCTGATCGCCTTCGCGACATTGGCGACCTTGACCATGGCAATGGTTGGCCAGGCAACGCAGCTGGCTAGTGACTTGCCGGCCTATCAGAATACCATCCGAGCTAAGATTGCCGCCTTGAAAGGTTCGAGCCCCGAGAGCGGGGTTTTGAGCCGTGCCGCGGATGTACTCCAGGATCTGGGCAAGGAGCTTGACCGCCCCAAGATGGATGCCCCCGCTCGGAGTGAACTGCCGAGCCCTGGCGAAGCGCGCCCGATTCCAGTCGAAGTCCATCAACCGGAGCCGGGTGCGATCCAGACGCTGCAGGCCTTTCTAGCTCCGCTGATCCACCCTCTGACAACTACGGGAATCGTCCTGATTTTCGTGGTTTTCATTCTTCTGCAACGCGAAGACCTACGAAATCGGTTCATCCGATTGACCGGCACCTCAGACCTGCAGAAGACAACGGCCGCGTTCGACGACGCCGCCAAACGCCTCAGCCGGCTCTTTCTGACGCAGCTCATCGTCAATGCAGGCTTTGGGGTCGTGATTGGATGCGGCCTTTGGGCGATCGGCGTTCCCAGCGCTCTGCTGTGGGGTATTCTTGCAGCAATTCTTCGGTTTATTCCCTATCTCGGCGCCATCCTCTCGGCGGTTTTTCCGATGGTGATCGCCGCTTCGGTCGATCCCGGATGGATGATGCTCGCGTTGACGGCCGGCTTGTTCGTGATCGCCGAGCCGGTCGTCGGTCATGTGGTCGAGCCGTTGGCCTACGGCCGCTCAACCGGACTTTCGCCAGTCGCGATCATAGTCGCGGCGACATTCTGGACCTGGTTGTGGGGCCCTATCGGTCTGGTTCTCGCTACACCATTGACCGTGTGCCTCGTGGTCCTTGGTCGTCACGTTGAAAGGCTGGAATTTCTGGACGTCATGCTGGGAGACCGCCCCCCACTGTCCGCGCCAGAGATCTTCTACCAGCGGATCCTCGCGGGAGATCCCGCGGAAGCTGCCGACAAGGCCGAAGAGGTGCTGAAGGAGCGCTCGCTGTCTGCCT
>NZ_JBIWYK010000697.1:0-1219 GCF_044752385.1 Allobosea sp. CER48
TGCCTTCGCCCGATTGCGACGGGTCGAAGAGCATCTCGATCAGGCCGAGCTCTTCTGCGCGCTTGGCACGGATCGCCTGTTCGAGGCGCGGCTTCACGCGCGGCACGATCAGCGCGGGTTTGTCGAAGGAGAGGATCTCGCAGAAGGTGTTGTAGCCGCCCATCGCCACGACGCAGTGGGCGCGGTTCATCAGCAGCTCGAGGCGCGGCTCGAAACCGAGACCCTCCAGCTTCGGGTTGCGGGAAATGCGTTCCGCGAACTCCTTGCGCTTCTCGCGCGACATGAAGGGCCCGAAGACGATCAGCGCCGGCAGTGGAATCGTCGGGTCGGCCTCGTAGGCGGAGATCACCCAGTCGATGACGCCGGCTCCGTCGCCGCCGCCGCCGGGCGTGACGAGGATGAAGGGTTGCTTGGTGATGCGTGGGTAGCGGTTCGGCGGCATCGGGCTTGGCACCGCGCGCTTGAGATAGCCGAGATAGCGAATCTTCTCGGCGTAACGCTGCTGATCGGGCAGGCCGGCCAGCGGCTGGTAGATGTCCTGCAGCCCGTAGACGAAGATGTCGTCATAGACGGCATCGAGCGTTTCGAGCGCGCCGCTGTTGCGCCATTCCTGCAGCAGGGTGGCGGGATCGTCGAGGACGTCGCGCAGGCCCAGTACGATCCGCGCGCCGCGGCGGCGCAGGATGTCGAGCGAGGGCTTCAGCTCGCCGCGCAGGCCGACGGGCTCCTTGTCGACGATGACGACGTCCGGATCGAAGGTGAGCACGGTCTGCTTGATGATGTCGGCGCGCAGCCGCAGCGTGTCGCTGAGATCGAGGTTGAGATGATGCGGGGCGTAGCGGCCGTCGCTCTGCTTCTCGATGCCGGGGATGCGGACATAGTCGATGCCGTCGCCGAACTGGAAGCTCGATACCACAGACGATCCGGAGACGATGATGACCGAGATATGCGGATAGCTCGCGATCAGCGCGTTGGCGATGGCGCGGCAGCGGCGGATATGGCCGAGGCCGAACGTGTCGTGGCTGTAGATCAGCACACGCGGAGCATGCGAGCTGCGCGGCGCCCTTTCGGCTCCGGCCAGATCGACGACGTTGGAAGACATCGGACGTCGCCCTCCGCAAAGGCCAGACGACCTCTTGGCGAGGACGAACGCAGCTGGAACCAAACAAATGAACTTATAGCGCGTGCGCGCGCGTCAACCAAGCCCATCCCGGCCGCT
>NZ_JBIWYK010000698.1:0-1213 GCF_044752385.1 Allobosea sp. CER48
CGAGGGTGGGTACGCGGATTTCGGTCGCAGGAACGAAAGGACCGGCCCGAATTTCTGGGCGAATCCGGTGAAGTCGAGCACCGACGAGCCCTTGCCTTCGAGATGGGCCGCCATGGCGATCAGCGCACCGACGGTGATGACGCCGGTGCCGCCGACTCCGGTGACGAGCAGGTCATAGGGCCTGCCGAGCGCCGGCAGAGTCGGTTCACGCAGCAGCGCGGCACGAGCCGCGAAGTCCTCGCCGTCCGCCTGCCGCTTCCTGCGAACGGCACCCTCCACTGTCACGAAGCTCGGGCAGAAGCCGTCGAGGCAGGAAAAGTCCTTGTTGCAGCTGGACTGGTTGATCTGCCGCTTGCGGCCGAGCGGTGTCTCCTTCGGCTCGACACTCAGGCAGTTCGACGCCACCGAGCAGTCGCCGCATCCTTCGCAGACGAGATCGTTGATGACGACGAAGCGCTGCGGATCGACCATGGTGCCGCGCTTGCGGCGGCGTCGCTTCTCGGTCGCGCAGGCCTGTTCGTAGATCAGGACCGAGACGCCCTGGATCTGGCGCAGCTCGCGCTGGACCGCGTCCAGCTCGCGGCGGTGATGGATGGTCACGCCCTGCGGCAGGCTGGCGGGCGCGAACTTCTCCGGCTGGTCCGAGACCAGCGCGATCCGCTCCACGCCCTCGGCGCGCACCTCCTGCGCGATCGCGTGCACGCTGATCGGCCCGTCGACCGGCTGGCCGCCGGTCATGGCGACGGCGTCGTTGAACAGGATCTTGTAGGTGATGTTTGCCCTGGCCGCGATCGCCTGGCGGATCGCCATGGAGCCGGAGTGGTAATAGGTGCCCTCGCCGAGATTCTGGAAGATGTGGCCCCTGCCGGTGAACAGCGAGGATGCCGCCCAGTTCACGCCTTCGCCGCCCATCTGGATCAGCGATGTCGTTTCGCGATCCATCCAGCTCGCCATGAAATGGCAACCAATGCCGGCGAGCGCCTTCGATCCCTCCGGTACCCTGGTGGAAGTGTTGTGCGGGCAGCCGGAGCAGAAATAGGGCGTCCGTGTCGCCCCCGGCACCTGGATGATGCGGTCGGCTTCGGGGACGAGCGCCGCAGCCCGCGCGACCAGATCGAGGTCCGGGAACAGCGCATCCAGCCGCCGGGCCACGATCGGCGCGAGCAGGCGCGGCGACAATTCCCCGATCCAGGAGATCAGGCGGTTGCCGTCC
>NZ_JBIWYK010000699.1:0-1205 GCF_044752385.1 Allobosea sp. CER48
TAGGCGCCCGAGTATCAAATAATCGCCCATTAGAATGAATCCAAATCAAGTACATCCTTGTTTTTAATTATTCAAAACAAGAACATATTGCATGGATTGTTGACGGTGATATTCGCCTTTACTACAAGGGGTCAAGGGCGGCGACCAAGCGTTGCCGGTTGGGTTGCGGCTGTTGCCGGGCCACGCATCCGGCCCGTGCTTTCCCGAATGAGTGCTCGCAAGGGTGCCCATGCGGAGCGGGTGGCGCCCGGCCGCTTCGCGGCGTTCCTCGTTTCAGCCGTGCGCGGCCTTTTCCAGTGCAGGATTTTTCCGATGTTCATCGCCATGAATCGTTTCAAGGTCGTCAAGGGCGAGGAGGCTGCCTTCGAGACGGTCTGGTCGTCGCGCAAGAGCCGTCTCGACGAGATGCCGGGCTTCCTCGCCTTCCACCTGCTCAAGGGGCCGGAGAAGGAAGACCATACGCTCTATTCCTCGCACACGACCTGGGCCTCGAAGGAAGATTTCGTCGCCTGGACCAAGTCCGAGCAGTTCCGCGAATCGCATCGCAGTGCCGGCCAGCCCCGGCCGAAGCCGATGTATCTCGGTCATCCCGAGTTCGAAGGTTTCGAGACCGTCCTCAGCGAGACCAACCCGCATCTGCCCCGCCAGGCGGCCGAGTGAGGCCGCACCGATGACGACTGCCGATATTGCAGCCCGCGATCCGATCGAGCACGCGCGCAGCCTGCTCGCGGCCAAGCCCGACGGCCTGATCGAGGCGGTGGCGCGCGAGGCCAAGGTCTCGACGCGCGCCGTACTCGAGCTCCTGCCGTCCGAGCAGCGCCTCCTCATTGCCGCGGAGCGCTTCGAGGATGTCTGGAAGGAGCTCGCGACCTGGGGAACGGTGCTCTTCCTGATGCACACCCCGGACATCGTCCTGGAATGCGAAGCCTCGCTGCCGGTCGGAAGCTTCGGCCATGGCTACTACAATATCCACGGCGACAGCCCGATCGGCGGACATATCAAGGCGGAGAACTGCCGGGCGATTTACGTCGTCGATCGGAGCACCGCGCAGGGCCGGCGAGCCTGTTCGGTCCAGTTCTTCAACGGCGCCGGCGATGTGATGTTCAAGGTGTTCGTGCGTCGCGATGCCGCGCGTGAACTCCTGCCGGATCAGCTGGGGCGCTTTGAGGCTCTCAAGACAAAATTCGGCTGAGCCGCAAAAAAGG
>NZ_JBIWYK010000700.1:0-1204 GCF_044752385.1 Allobosea sp. CER48
AGCTTCCGCCGGCTGCTCCGCGAATGCCTGGAATCACCGAAGGCATTCAAGCCGCTCCTCGAGGACCTCTGGCGTGCGATGGATCGCGGGGGCTACTCCGCCGCCATCCGCGCCGACATCCGGCATTTCAACGGCCGGATGTTCGCCGAGCCGCATGTCTTCGGACTCGGCCGAAGCGGCATCGCCGAGCTGCTGGCGGCGGCAGAACATGATTGGAGCCTCGTCGAGCCCTCGATCTTCGGCAGCCTGCTCGAACAGGCACTCGACCCGATGGAGCGGGCGCGTCTGGGGGCCCATTACACGCCGCGCGCCTATGTCGAGAGGCTGGTCGTCGAGACCGTGATCGCGCCGCTGCGCGAGGACTGGCGCGCCGTGCTGGCGGCCGCCCAGCAGGCGCGGGACAACGGCCATCACCGGCAGGCCCTCGCCCATGTCGAGGCTTTCCACGAGAAGCTCTGCACCACCCGCGTGCTCGACCCGGCCTGCGGGACGGGAACTTCCTGCATGTCGCGCAGGACCTGATGAAGCGGCTCGAAGGCGAAGTGCTCGAAGCTGCTGCGGAATTCGGGGCGGCCGAGTCGCTGGGAGGCTTTGCGAGGCACGGCGTCGGCCCGCAGCAGTTCTTCGGGATCGATGCGAACCGGCGGGCCGTCGCCATCGCCAATCTCCTGCTCTGGATCGGGCACCTGCAATGGCACTTGCGCATCCGCCCCTATGCGCCACGCGAGCCTATCCTGCGGGAGCTGAAGCAGATCCTGCCCGGCGATGCTCTGATCGACTGGGAAGGCTGGCCGATCCCCGCGATGGAAGCCGGCAAGGAGGCCCTGCCACCTGACCTGCACCGGACCGCGTGGCCGGACGTCGAGTTCATCGTCGGCAACCCGCCCTTCATCGGCGGCAAGGATCTGCGGAATCGGCTCGGCGATGCCTATGCCGAGGCGCTATGGGCAGCCCATCCCCAGATGAACGAGAGCGCCGATCTCGTGATGTACTGGTGGGACCGCGCCGCCGAACTTCTGACCCGGCCCGGCACCGCGCTCCGCCGCTTCGGTTTCGTCACGACCAATTCCATCACGCAGCTTTTCCAGCGTCGCACGATCGAACGATACCTGACGGCCTCACGGCCGCTTTCGCTGATCCTGGCGATCCCCGACCATCCCTGGACCAAGGCCGGCAAGGACAGTGCCGCGGTGCGCATCGCCAT
>NZ_JBIWYK010000701.1:0-1202 GCF_044752385.1 Allobosea sp. CER48
GACCTTTTTCATCACGCCCCCTCCGCCCGTCACATCCGGTGCGGAACGCCGTTGCGGTCGAGAAAGGCGCGCATCCGGTCGTAGGAGGCGGCGTAAGATTTCGCGAGCCCGTTGAGCGCCGCCTCGCGGTAGACGGCGCGCCAACCGCCCTCGGCCAGCGCCTCCTCGGGCACGACCGGAATCTTCAGGGTCTCGGCCAATTCCTGGCTGCGCGTGTCGTAGGCGACGAGCACGCCCGGCGCGCCGTGGGCGACGGCCGGCAGCACGCCATGGACGCGGTAGCCGACGGCGAGATCGACGCCTTGCGCGAAGCGATCGTAGTCCTCGACGTCGAAGAAGCTGAAGAGCTTGCGCTCGTAGATCTCGCGCATGCGCCGGTCTTCCGGCCCGTCCCACCAGCCGGTCCGGGCGAATTCGGCGACGGCCTTCTCCTTCGCCGCCTCGTCGCGCAGGAAGAAGGCCTTCTCCTCCTGTTCGCCATGCGAGGACATCACCATCTCGCTCTGGGCGTCGACCTTGAGGAGCGCGGCGCGCTGGTTGCGCAGATAGGCCTCGGGATCGACCGTGTAGCTCTTGTCCGCCTCGCGGCGCAGGCTGAAGGCGACCTTGCGGATCGCACGCTGGTCCGGCACGCGGATCTGGAGTTCGCGGTTGCGGGTGCGGAAGATCGAGGGGCAGCCGACGACCTCGACATTTCCGATGCCGTTGCGCCACAGCGTCTCGGCGCTGAAAGCGCCGCGCACCCCGATAGCGGCCGAGCGATCCGCGACGATCTGCCAGAAGCGCTTCGAGGCTTCCGAGAGCTCTATCGCGCGGTTCTGGCTGGCCTGGGCGCCGACGCCGATGGCATAGACCGGGAGCTTGACCTTCTCCAGAACCTCGACGGCACGGAACCACTCCATCTTCTCGTGGATGAAGTTCGAGCCGCGCACGAAGACGAAGTCGAACTCGTTCGCGTAGCGCTCGATATCGGCATCGGTCGGGTTCATGATCTTCATCGGCTCGAGATGCGCGTAGTCGAGCAGCTTCAGCGTGGAGTCGAAGACGATCATGTCGCCGATGTTGAAGTAGTCGGCGAGCAGCCTCTCCATCGGCGCGCGATACCAGCGCACCTTGTCGTGATCGTAGACCTCGCCAGCCGGATAGATCACGAGCGCCCGCAGCGCCTTGGCCCTGGCTATGGGGCGCAACTGCGAACCGGG
>NZ_JBIWYK010000702.1:0-1195 GCF_044752385.1 Allobosea sp. CER48
GAGCGCTATTGCAGGTCGCGGAACGCTTCCTGCAACCGCTCGACCGCCTCGACCACGGTGGCGCGCGGCGTCGCGAGGTTGAAGCGCAGGAAGCCGGCGCCGCCTGCACCGAAGCTGGGGCCGTGGTTCACCGCGATCTTCGCCTGCTTTTCGACCCGGGCGGTGCATTCCGCCTGCTCCATGCCGGTCCCCGCGCAGTCGACCCAGGCGAGATAGGTTGCCTCGAGCGGCATCGAGCGCAGCCCCGGAATCGCGTTGACGCCATCGTCGAACAACTTCCTGTTGCCGTCGATATAGGTCACGAGCCGGTCGACCCAGGCGGCTCCTTCGGGGCTGTAGGCGGCCGTCGCCATCGCCATGCCGAAGGAGTTCGGAGAGATGCCGTGCGCGTTCATCCGCGCCCGGAAGCGCTCGCGCAGCTTCTCGTCGGGGATGATGACATTGCCGATATGGGCGCCGGCGATGTTGAAGGTCTTGGTCGTCGCCGTCATCATCACCAGGCGGTCGATGATATCCGGCGCCGCAAGCGGCATCACCATGTGCCTGTGCCCCGGCATGACCAGGTCGTGGTGGATCTCGTCGGAGACGAGGATCAGGTCATGGCGCTTGCAGAAATCGGCGATCTCGCGCAGCTCGCCCGCCGTCCAGACGCGCCCGCCCGGGTTATGCGGCGAGCACAGGATCAGCATCCGCTCGCGGCCTATCATCTGTGCATCCCAGGCGGCGATGTCGAGGACATAGCGCCCCTCCTCGACCGCGAGCTTGCACTCCACGACCTCGCGCCCGGCCGAGCGGACGATGCGGGCAAAGGCGTGGTAGACCGGCGTCATCAGCACGACGCCGTCACCCGGCGCGGTGAAGGCATCGACGCAGAGCGCCGTGCCGTTGACCAGGCCATGCGTCGTGAAGATCGACTCGGCCGCCACCTCCCAGCCATGGCGGGTCTTCATCCACCAGCGGATCGCGTCGCTATTGGTGCGATCGTCGCCGAAATAGCCGTAGACGCCGTGGGTCGCCATGCGCTCGACCGCCTGCTGGACGCAGGCCGGCGGCCGGAAATCCATGTCGGCCACCCACATGGCGATGCCGTCGGAGGCCGACACGCCATAGTTCTTCTCCATCGTGTCCCATTTGGCGGAATGGGTTCCGCGGCGGTCGATCAGCTCGTCGAAATCCGGCGTTCTAAACATTGATG
>NZ_JBIWYK010000703.1:0-1192 GCF_044752385.1 Allobosea sp. CER48
CAGGGTGTCGGCGATCAGCAGCAGCAGGGCGAGTGCGAGCAAGGGTGGGCGCGCGTCGCGTGCGACCGGCTCGTCGATCGGCAGGATCGGGGCGCCCAAGCCTGCGAGATCGAGCGCCGCCAGCGTGTCGGTCGGCGTGAGGGCGTTCACGGCGAGCGTGCCGTCGGCCGGGCCGTAGAGGCCGGGCGGATGAGCGAGCGTGCCACGGCCGGCATAGTTGCGGGGGACGGGCTGGCTGGTCGCGGGCGGGATGCGGAAGCGGCCGCTGCCGTCGAGCACGCGGGTCGGCGAGAGCGTCTCGACGCGGACCTCGTCGGCTTGTGCATCTGCGGCAGGGCCGGTGCCGGCGAGATTCACGACCCGGCGCAGCATCTCCACGAAAAGGCCGGAGAGAGGCAGGTTCGACCAGGTGGTGTCGGCGGTGACATGGACCATGGCGATCAGGCCGTCGCCGCGCCGCTCGCCGGTGACGACGGGCGTGCCGTCTTCCAGCGCGGCCCAGGTCTTGCGCGACAGATCGGCCTCGGGCTCGGCCAGGATCTGGCGGCTGACGCGGATGTCGTCGTTGATGGTCAGGCCGTAGAAAGGGCTTTCGCGCGTGAAGGGCGCGAGCTTGCGCGGCGTCTCCCAGGACAGGCCGCCGCCCAGCGTGCGGCCGCCGCGCCGCAGGCGCACCGGCGTCAGATCGTCCGAGGAGGCGGCGAGGCGTGCGCCTGCGAAACGCAGCAGAACGCCGCCGCGGGTGACGAATTCGGAGACTTTCGCGCTGGTGTCGCGGTCGAGCGCGCCGATATCCGCGAGCACGAGTACCGAGAGGTTCTGGGCGAGAAGCTCGCCGACCGGATCGGTCGAGCCCTGGCGCGGCTCGCGCACCTCGGCGAAGGGTTGCAGGGCACGCGAAATGTAATAGGTCGGCGACAGCAGCGGCTGGGCGGTGTCGGCGGTGGCGCCCGAGACGATACCGATCCGGCGGCGCTTGGCGCGGTCATCGAGCAGGGCGACGGCGCCGGCGCTGTTCTCGCCGAGGATCTCGAGCCGCGACACCGCGTTGCGGACTTCGATGGGCAGGGTCAGGCGCGCCGTCGTCTGGAGGTTCGAGCCCTCGAAAATGAAAGGCGCGTCGCCGAGCGGCAGGCCCTTGAGGTCGAGCGCCCGTACCTGTCCGGTGGCTGGCGCACTTGCCGTCGGGCGC
>NZ_JBIWYK010000704.1:0-1192 GCF_044752385.1 Allobosea sp. CER48
AATGCGACTGCGGCGCGGGCCGGTTTCATCCCGCGCTTTCGGCCGCTTCAGATCAATGCCAGCAGGTGCAGACCGACGAAGCAGCCGGCTCCGCCGGCGATCAGCAGCAGGGGATTGACCGGCGTCAGCATAAGGACTGCCGTCGAAACGAGCGCCAGCCCGCGCCCGAGCCAGCCGCTGTCGAGCGACTGGATCAGCACATAGCTCGCAGCGAGGATCATGCCGGCAGCGACGGGCCGCAGGCCCTTTTCCAGCGCGCGCAGCAGCCGCGCCCCTTCGTAGCGCGACCAGATATGGGCGACGCCGTAGATCAGGAAGGCGGTCGGCCCGAAGATGCCGACGGTCGCGGCCAGCGCCCCCCAGATGCCGGCGATCTGCCAGCCGATCAGCGTGGCGAGCAGCGAGCCAGGCCCCGGCGCCAGCCGCGCGATCGCGAAGGCATCGACGAATTGGGCCGCGTTCAGCCAATGATGCACGTCGACGATCTGGCGATGCATGTCGGCGATGGCGCTCTGGCCGCCGCCGATCGTCACCAGCGAGAGCGGCAGGAAGACCACGAGGATGCTGAGGGGGAGGTTGGGCATCGTCTGACGCTCAGCCCCGGTGATAGGTCACGGCGACGCTGAGCGACCCGGCGCCCAGCACGGTCCAGAGCAGCGGCCATTTCAGGATCGCGACGGCGACGAAGGTCGCGGCCATGACAGCGAGCGGGAAGGCCCGGCGCGGCACGCGGCGCGCGGCCGTCAATCCCATGGCCAGGGATAGTCCGATCGCAGCCGAGGCCGCGCCATCGAGGGCGACATGGGTGATGGCGTAGTCGCCGATCGAGGCGAACAGCGTGCCGATCAGCACGATCACGACGGCGGCTGGCACCACGATGCCGAGCCAGCAGGCGATCGCGCCGCTGCGCCCACCGAGCTTGTAGCCGATCCAGATCGCCATATTGGTGACGTTGACGCCTGGCAGCGCCTGCGCGATCGAGAGCCCGTTGAGGAAATCCTCCTCGCTCATCAGGCGGCGACGCTGAACGAATTCCCGCAGCATCCAGCCGCTCAGGCCGCCGCCGAAACTGGTCAGCCCGATCCGCGCGAAGATCAGGAAGAGTTGCAGCGCTCTTGGGCGCACGGCCAAGGCATCCGGCATGTGATTCCAAGCCATCCGGCAGCGGACTTGCCAGATGGCAGTCTTTGTC
>NZ_JBIWYK010000705.1:0-1191 GCF_044752385.1 Allobosea sp. CER48
GGGGCGAGTGAGTTCGCCATTGCGGGCGACGACCTTGCCGCGCTTGATTACCGTGCGCTCGGCAGGGCGCGCGACGATGGCCTCGCACACGGTCTCGCCGGGCAGGATCACGAGATCGGCCGTGCAGCCCACCGCGAGGCCGTAATCCGCGATCCCCATCAGCTCGGCGCCCTTGTAGGTACAGACGTCGAGGGCCAGCTCCATCTCCTCGTCGCGGCGGAAATTGTTGCGCAAGCCCACCAGCGTCGCCCGCTCCAGCATGTCGCCCATGCCGTAGGGGTTCCAGCTGTCGCGAACGCCATCGGAACCGCCGGCGACCACGACGCCGGCCTTGAGGCAGGCCATGACCGACGGCGCCGGCGAGGCGGCCGGAGCCGTGGTCACGAGCATGATGCGTTCCCTGGCCAATTCGTCGATCAGCCGGCGGGCATGATCGACATCCGGCATGCCGAGGCAGAAGGCGTGGCTGATCGCGACCTTGCCCTGCATGCCGAGCGCGCGCACGCGTTCCAGGATCAGGTCCATCGAGAACGCGCCCATCTCTCCGCGTTCGTGCAGGTGGATGTCGAGCGGGCGGCCATATTTCTGGGCGACGCCGAAGATCGCATCGAGATGGCCCTTCGGGTCGCGATCGACCGCGCAGGGGTCGAGCCCGCCAACCACCTCGGCGCCCATCGCCATCGCACGCTCGAGCAGCTCGAGCGTGCCGGGCCGGATCAGCAGGCCGGATTGCGCGAAGGCGACGATCTCGACGTCGATCTTGCCCGCCAGCCGCTCGCGCATGGCGATGACGCCTTCGATGCCTTCGATGCCGGTTTCGGTGTCGATGTCGACATGGCTGCGGATGTGGGTGGTGCCCATCCTGATCATCTGGGCGGCGAGCCGGCCGGATTGCCGGTTCGCATCGATGCCGAGTTCGCGGCGGTTGCGGCGCTCGGTCTCGATCTTGTCGATCAGGGCCGGGCCTGCGGTGTGGCGCTGCCAGCCCATGCCCCAGAAGCTCTTGTCGAGATGGGTGTGGGCCTCGACAAGGCCGGGAATGGCGAGCTGGCCGCCGGCGTCGAGCTCGGTTGCGCCATCCGCGCGTTGGCCCGAACCGATTGCGGCGATGCGCCCGTCGCGGATCAGCATATCGGTGCTCTCGCCGCCGGCGGGACGGACGTTCCGGATCAGCAGGGTTTCAGACATGGG
>NZ_JBIWYK010000706.1:0-1190 GCF_044752385.1 Allobosea sp. CER48
CGGATCAGATCTGCGAGCGAGCAAGACTCGACAGCCAGTCCGAGAACTTCTGCTGGGCCGAACGATCCTGCCAGTCCGAAAACGTGTAGGGCTTCGAGCTTGCCGCATCCCGATCGAAAACGGCCATCTGGGTGCCGGCAAAGTCCCGGTCGAACAGGTTGATGTTGGCCTCGTCGTTGAGCCTGAGGGCGCGGTCGTCGATGTTCGTGGAGCCGACGGACGTCCAGATGTCGTCGACGATCACCAGCTTGCAATGGAAGAATGTTGGCTGGAACTCGCTGATCTTCACGCCTGCCCGGAGCAGGTCGCCCCACAGGTGTCGCGATGCCTTCCGGACGATGCGAACATCGATCTGCGGACCGGGGACGATGATCCGGATGTCGACGCCTCGCTTGCGGGCATCCAGGATTTGCCGACGCATCAGCTCGTCGGGAACGAAGTAGGGCGTCGCGATCCGAACGCTCCTCTGCGCGGAGGCGAGCGCCGTCATCAGCATGAGGTGCATGACGTTGCGCTGGTGGGTCGAGCTGACGACGACCTGCGCGGCATGTTCGCCCGCGGCCACAAGCTGCGGGAAAAAGCGGTCACCCATCAGCAGTTCGCCGGTCGCTTCTATCCAGTGCTCCGCGAATGCGGCCTGGAATTCTGCCACGGCCGGCCCCTCCACGCGGTAGTGATTGTCGCGCCACTCGCTCGGCGAACGTGCATCACCGTTCCATTCATCGGCGATGCCGACGCCGCCGGTGAAGCCTATGCGCCCATCGACGATCAGCAGCTTGCGGTGGGTGCGGTTGTTCACGCGGTCGAGCGTGTACCAGTTGACCGGGCGAAACCGGACGACCTTGACGCCGGCCGCGCGCATCCGCTCGATCAGCCGCTCCTCCATCGGGAGGCTGCCGACCCAGTCGAGCAGCACATTGACGCTCACGCCCTCCCGCGCCTTCGTCGACAATGCACCCGCAAAGTCCTCGGCGATGGCGCCGCGCCAGTAGATGTAGGTCTCGAAACTGATCGTCTGCCTGGCCTCCCGGATGGCCTGGAGCATCGATGGAAAAATCTGGTTTCCGTTTACGAGCGTTTCGACGCGATTCCCCGGGATGTAGTTCGAGCCGAAGAGAGCGCCCATCGACGTCTGAAGCTGGCGATCGGATGAAGCCAG
Organism: Allobosea sp. CER48; assembly: GCF_044752385.1. Classification (NCBI taxonomy): domain Bacteria; kingdom Pseudomonadati; phylum Pseudomonadota; class Alphaproteobacteria; order Hyphomicrobiales; family Alloboseaceae; genus Allobosea; species Allobosea sp. CER48. The sequence goes on from NZ_JBIWYK010000706.1 coordinate 1,160, forward strand.
ATGAGGTGGAACCGGCTGTGTTATCTCCTGC
>NZ_JBIWYK010000707.1:0-1180 GCF_044752385.1 Allobosea sp. CER48
GATCGAGGAGGAGAACCCGCTTTGGGCCGATCTCTGTCCGCTTCTGGCGCAATGAAGGGCTCCGTCATTCCGGGGCATGCCGCAGGCATGAGCCCGGAACCCAGAACCGATGCCGTTTCGAGCGAAGGCCCGGGCGCCAAATATCTTTCATCGATCGCGGGTCCCGGGTCCTTCGTTGCGCGAAGCCCCGGAATGACAGAGGGGGCCAGATGATCGTCCACACCCCCACGACCGAGGCACAGGCCTGTGCCGTCGTGAAATCGGTCATCGATTCCCGCGTGCCGCTGACCCTGCGTGGCGGAGGTACGCGTGGCGGTCTGGGTCGGCCGGCGCAGGCCGCGAGCACGTTGTCGAGCGCGGGGCTCACCGGCATCACCCTCTACGAGCCCGCCGAGATGGTGCTTGCCGCACGTGCCGGCACGCCGCTGGCGCTGGTGCAGGAGACGCTGGCCGAGCGCGGCCAGATGCTGCCCTTCGAGCCGATGGATCACCGTGCGCTCTATGGCAGCGATGGCGACCCGACGATCGGCGCCGTCGCCGTCTGCAATATCTCGGGGCCGCGTCGCATCAATGCCGGCGCCGCGCGCGACTCGCTGATCGGCATCCGGATGGTCAATGGCCGTGGCGAGATGATCAAATCCGGCGGCCGGGTCATGAAGAACGTGACGGGGCTCGATCTGGTGAAGCTCGTGAGTGGCAGCCACGGCACGCTCGGTTTCCTCACCGAGGTGACCTTCCGCGTGCTGCCCAGGCCGGCGGAGATCGCGACACTGCAGTGGCGCGGCCTGTCCGATGGCCAGGGCGTCGCGCTGCTGTCGAAGGCGCTGGGTTCGCCCTTCGAGCCGATGGCCGCGGCGCATCTCCCTGCCGGACTTGCCGGGGAGGAGGCCGTGACGCTGCTGCGAATGGAGAATTTCCCGGATTCGATCGAGTATCGCGCCGGCGAGCTGGCTTTGCTGCTCGGCGAATACGGCGTGCCGGAACGGCTGGAGGGCGAGCACATGGCGGCGTTGTGGCGCCGTGTCCGCGACGCCGCTTTCTTCGCAGGCACCGACGAAGCCGTGTGGCGGCTCTCGCTCAAGCCGACCGACGGCCCGAGGTCCGCGGCCGCGATCGGCCGGATGCTGCCCGGCGCGCGCTGGTTCTACGACTGGGGTGGCGGGCTGGTCTGGCTGGCGGC
>NZ_JBIWYK010000708.1:0-1166 GCF_044752385.1 Allobosea sp. CER48
TCTTCGAGACAGCGCAGGTCGAAGATCAGCATCCCTTGCGCGATCCTGCCGATGACCGGCACTGGAACGGCGCGGAAAGCCGCTGCCAGCTGCTCGACGGCCGAACCGGCGGCCTTGCCGACCGGCTGGATCGCGAGCCCTGTGCTCGGCAATGTCTCCAGCGGCAGCGCTCCCGAGCCGATCTGGCTGGCGCAGTCGGCAATCTCGACCGTCCAGCCCGGGCCGAGCCGGCGCGCGAGCGCGGGCCGGAGGCGCTCCGCCAAGGCCCGCAGTTCTGCCGGCCTTCGCGTGAACAGCCGGAGCGTCGGCAGGCGCTGCGCCAGGCCGTCGGGGTCGCGGTAGAGCCTGAGCGTTGCCTCCAGGGCAGCGAGCCGAAGCTTGTCGAGGCGGAGGGCCCGTTTCAGCGGGTTCTTAGCCAGGCTGGCGATCAGATCCTTGCGCCCCGCGATGATGCCGGCCTGCGGGCCGCCGAGCAGCTTGTCACCGGAAAAGGTGACGAGATCGGCGCCGCCCTTCAGGGCATCCTGAACGGTCTTTTCCTTGCGCAAGCCCCAGCGCGAGAGGTCGACCAGCGTGCCGGATCCGAGGTCGTCGACGAAGGGCAGCTCATGCTGGCGGGCGAGCTTCGCCAGCTCGGCCAGCTCGACTTCGGCCGTGAACCCCTGCACCACATAGTTGGAGGTATGGACCTTCATCAGCAGCCCGGTCTGTGCGCCGATCGCCTCGGCATAATCACGCAGATGGGTGCGGTTGGTTGTGCCGACCTCGCGCAGGACGGCGCCGGCACGGGCCATGATGTCCGGCATGCGGAAGGCACCGCCGATCTCGATCAGTTCGCCGCGCGAGACGATGGCCTCGCGGGCCCTGGCGAGCGTGTTGAGCACGAGCAGCACGGCCGAGGCGTTGTTGTTGACGAGGATTGCATCCTCGGCGCCGGTGAGTTCGCGGATGAGGCCACGCACATGGGCGTCGCGCTCGCCGCGCTGTCCGGCCTCGATCTCGTATTCGAGATTGGTCGGCGCACGCATGGCGGTGACCACGGCCTCGATCGCCTCCTCGGCCAGCAGGGCTCGGCCGAGATTGGTGTGCAATACGGTACCTGTCAGATTGATGACCGGGCGCTGCGAGGGGCGGCCCCGTTCCTCCAGCCAATCCAGCGCCATGCG
>NZ_JBIWYK010000709.1:0-1166 GCF_044752385.1 Allobosea sp. CER48
CGCGCCTCCGCCCACGCCCGTGCCTTTCGCACAAGCTCTGCAGAAGGCGGAGGACGATCTCTTCGGCAGGGTCTCGATCGCCGACCAGCAGATCGACCTCGTCATCGATCCGCTCATCGACGCAGCCTCCGGCTCGCAATCGGCCGCTACCCGTTCGATGCAACAGACCCTGATCGAGATCGCCCGCAAATCCTATCCGCGCTTCACCGTTCGCCCCTTCGACAGCGAGGCGCTGGCGCGCAAGCCCGTGGTGCTGGTCGGCACGTTCACGGCCGTGAACAACGGCGGGGCCGCCGATGGTCCACGCGACGCCTACCGGATCTGCCTGACGCTGGCAGATCTGAAATCGAACAGCGTCGTCTCGAAAGGCGTGGCGCGTGCCCAGATGGACGGCGTCGACGTCACGCCGACGCCGTTCTATCGAGAGCTGCCGCTCTGGGCGCAGGACCAGGCGACCAGCGCCTACATCAAGACCTGTCAGGGCACGAAGCTCGGCGAGGCGATCGACCCGGCCTATGCCGAGCGGCTGATGGCGAATGCCTTGGTCAATGATGGCATCCTTGCCTATGAATCGCAGCATTTCCGCGAGTCGCTTGCCTATTACCGGGCAGCGCGCCGGCTGCCGGGCGGCGAGCAGCACCGGGTCAGGATCGGGACCTATCTCGCCGCCAGCAAGCTCGCGCGGCACGACGATATGGTCGATGCCTTCGGCGATCTCGTCGATTACGGCCTCGGCACCAACCAGCTGATGGTGAAGCTGCTGTTCAAGGCCGGCACCACCCAGTTCGTCGACGATCCGCGGATCACCGAGCCCTATCCGATGTGGCTTAGCCAGATTGCGACGCGTGCCCGCCAGAAAGGGGCATGCCTGGAAGTCGTCGGCCACACATCTCGCACCGGGCTGCCTCAGGTGAACGAGCGCCTCTCGACGCTGCGGGCCCAGTTCGTCATGGACCTGCTGCTCACCGGCGCGCCGGAAAACCGCAACCGCATCATCGCGACCGGCCGCGGATTCAAGGAGAACCTGATCGGAACAGGCAAGGACGATAGCAGCGATGCGCTTGACCGACGGGTGGAGTTCAAGGTGATCGGCTGCTGAGTTCCCGCGATGCCGGAGGTTCTTCATGCCGATCGAGAAGGCTCCTGCGGGCTGGTTCGGGCGGCGG
>NZ_JBIWYK010000710.1:0-1150 GCF_044752385.1 Allobosea sp. CER48
CTCGCCAAGACGATCTGGCCCTGAGCCGCCTCAGGCGTGCCCGGCCTTCAGCGCCTGGTCGATATCGGCATAGAGATCCTCGACATCCTCGATGCCGGTCGAAAGGCGCAGCAGATCGGTCGGGCAGGGCGAGCCGGCGCCTTCGATCGAGGCGCGGTGCTCGATCAGGCTCTCGACGCCTCCAAGCGAGGTTGCGCGCTTGTAGAGCTCGACATGCGCGGCGGCCTTGACCGCAGCAGCCTCGCCCCCGGTCACCTGGATCGACAGCATGTAGCCGAAGCCGTTCTCCATCTGCCGCGCCGCGATATCGTGCCCGGGGTGCTGCGGCAGGCCCGGGTAGAGCACGCGCGCCACCAGCGGATGCGCCGAAAGGCGCTGCGCCAGCGCCATGGCCGAGGCCGACTGACGCTCCTGCCGCAGATGCAGCGTGCGCATGCCGCGCATCAGGAGATAGGCCTCGAACGGGCCGAGGATGCCGCCCTGCCCCTTGCGCACGGTCTTGATGCGGTTCCAGAATTCGTCATCGGCACTGGCGCAGAGAGCGCCGGCGACGACGTCGGAATGGCCGTTCAGCACCTTGGTCGCCGCGTGCATGACGATATCGGCACCAAGCGCCAGCGGCCGCGTGTGGACCGGAGAGGCGCAGGTCGAATCGACCGCGAGACGGGCGCCGGCCTTGTGCGCGATCTCGGCCGCGCCGGCGATGTCGGTGATCGTCCAGAGCGGGTTCGAAGGCGTCTCGACCCAGACGAGCTTGGTGACGCCCGGCTTCACCGCAGCCTTGAGCGACGCCAGATCGTCGGTCTCGACGAAATCGACCGTCAGCCCCCAGCGCGTCGCCTCGTTGAGAAGCCAGGCCCGCAGGGCCCAGTACATGACCTTGGAGGCGACGACATGGTCGCCGGGCGAGAGCGCCTGAAACACGGATGTCGCCGCCGCCATCCCCGACCCGAAGAGCAGCGCGCCGGCCTTGGCCTCCTCGAGCATGGCGAGCACGGCCTGTGCCTCATGCACCGTCTCGTTGTCGGGGCGGCCGTAGATGAAGCCGGAGGAATAGCCGTTGTCCTCGTCTCGGATGAAGGTCGTGGCGACATGGATCGGCGGCACCACGGCCTTGGTCAGCGGATCGACCTTGCCCATCGCCTGTGCG
>NZ_JBIWYK010000711.1:0-1148 GCF_044752385.1 Allobosea sp. CER48
CTGGCGCCCAACCTGCCGATGCTGCGGCTGGACCCAGTCCTGTTCGATCAGGTCCTGTTCAACCTCGTCGACAATGCCGCGAAATACGCGCCTGCGGGGACGACGATCGGGGTCCATGCCCGCACGGATGGCAATGCCCTCGCGCTCGAGATCCTCGACGAGGGGCCGGGCCTGCCACCGGCCGATCTCGAGCGGATCTTCGACAGCTTCTACCGGGTCGGGAAGGGCGATCAGGTTCGTGCCGGCACAGGGCTGGGCCTCGCGATCTGCCGCGGCTTCGTCGAGGCGATGGGTGGCACGATCGTCGCCGCCAACCGCCGCGACAGGCAGGGCGCGGTGTTCACCATCCGCATGCCGATCCCGCCCGAGGCCCACCAGATGAAGGTATTGCCATGACCACGATGGCCGTCCGGGTGCTCGTCGTCGATGACGAGCCCCCGATCCGCAAGCTCCTGCGTGTCGGGCTCGGCACCGAGGGCTACACGATCAGCGAAGCGGGGAATGCCAGGGATGCGATCGCGCGGATCGAGGCGGAGGAGCCCGATCTCGTCCTGCTCGATCTCGGACTGCCCGACATGACCGGGCAGGAACTCCTGCGCCTCTGGCGCAGCGAGGGGCGCACGCTCCCCATCGTCATCCTGTCGAGCCGCACCGACGAGGCCGGCATCGTCCAGGCCCTTGAGGCGGGGGCCGACGACTACGTCACCAAGCCGTTCGGGATGCGCGAACTGGCGGCGCGGCTGCGCGTCGCGCTCCGTCACGAGCTGCATCAGCAGGGCGAGAAACCTGTCTTCCGCACCGGCGAGCTCTCGGTCGATCTCGTGCGCCGCATCGTGCAAGTCGGGGGGGCCGAGGTGAAGCTGTCGCCCAAGGAATACGACATACTGCGCGCGCTCGTGCAGCATGCCGGCAAGGTGCTGACGCACCGGCATCTGCTGAAGGAAGTCTGGGGCGGGAACGAGGACGTGCAGTATCTGCGCGTCTATATCCGGCAACTGCGCCAGAAGATCGAGCCCGTCCCCGAGCAGCCCTTCTATATCACGACCGAACCGGGCGTCGGCTACAGGCTGCGCGAAAGCGACTGAGCATCATGGATATCTCCCAGTTGATCGTGCCTGGCGCCGTGCTCGCCGGGCTCAAGGCGGCAT
>NZ_JBIWYK010000712.1:0-1147 GCF_044752385.1 Allobosea sp. CER48
TGCAGCTCGACGGCGGCCTGCTCAACGGCTTGCTAAGCGGCCTCCTCGGCGGGGGCATTTCGCTCTCCGTCTTGGATTACGATGCCCTGATCAAGGCCCGTGTCGATCTGTTCGACTTCTCCAAGCATCTGGCGACGCGCCTCAATCTGACGGCCGTGACCTATGACGACGTTCTGAAAGCCAACGTCCGGCTCGGTGACGTGCTGGCGGCGATCGTCGACGCCTCCCGTGACCATGACACGCGCAGCGCTGCCGCAACGGCCGCACTCGGACGCATCGCGGCGGCATCGGCAAGCGGCCTGCCGGTCAACCTCGCCTCGCTGATCTCGTTCGGCCCGGCCGGCGATAAACCGATCGCAGGCTCCAAGCCGATCGCCGCATCGCTGACCGCTCTCGACATCGTCTCGGCCGTCGCGCAGATCTCGAACGGCAACCGTCAGATCGATCTCGGTCTCAACCTGAACCTTCCCGGCATCGCCGCTATCTCGCTCAAGCTCGGCATCGGCGAGAGACCGGTCGGCACCAGCCTCGTCCGCGTCGGGCGGGCAGGAGCCAGCGTCCATACGGCACAGACGCGGCTGCTGCTGACGGTCGACCTGGTCGGCTCGGGGGCGGCCTCGCTAGTCAGGTTGCCGCTCTATCTTGAGCTCGCAGCCGCAACCGCGCGCCTCACCGGTCTGCAATGCTCGCCGTGGGATGTCACCACCTCGCGCGTGACGCTCGGCGTCACGCCAGCCCTGGTCGACGCCTGGATCGGGCAAGTCTCGATGGCCGAGTTCAACAACTTCACAACGGCACCGCGCCCGCCGGCAGCCACGCTGGTCAAAATCGCCGGCCTCGCCAAGGTCAATGCCCGCGCCCATGTGACGATGACGAACCTGGCCGAGACCAGCGTCAGCTTTAGCTACTCGGAGATCCAGCGCGGCGACAAGAAGACAACCTCGACTCAGGACTTCGTCGCCACCCTGCTCGGACGGCTGATCGGCGATCTCAAGCTGGACGTGGAGGCGCTTGGCCTTGGCATCGGGCTGCCGGGTCTCGACGGCCTCGTCGGGGGTGTGATCGCCGGGGCGGCCTCGCCGCTCGATCAGCTACTCAACGGAATCCTCGGCACGCTCGGCATCGGGCTCGGCCAGGCGGACAGCTG
>NZ_JBIWYK010000713.1:0-1140 GCF_044752385.1 Allobosea sp. CER48
GTGCGCGCTGCATCGCATCGAGCAGTTCCTTGATCAGCAGGACATCGTCCGGCTGCTCCGTCACCAGTCCGAGCTTGCGGCGGAAGCCGGCGACCAGCGCGCTCTGGAACTGTTCGTTGAAGCGGTTGACCGCCGACTGAGCCAACGCAACCGCCTCGTCCTGGTTCTCGGCCAGGAGCGGCAGCATGGCCTCGGCGAGACGCGTCAGGTTCCACAGCGCGATCGGCGGCTGGTTGCCATAGGCGTAGCGGCCATGCTCGTCGATCGAGCTGAAGACGGTTGCGGGATCGTAGCCGTCCATGAAGGCGCAGGGGCCGTAGTCGATCGTCTCGCCCGCGATCGACATGTTGTCGGTGTTCATCACGCCATGGATGAAGCCGATCAGCATCCAGCGCGCGACGAGATCGGCCTGGGCGGCCACCACCGCCTCCAGCAAGGCGAGATGCGGCGCCTCGCGGCCCGCCACCTCCGGGTAATGCCGCGCGATGACATGGTCGGCGAGCAGGCGCAGTGCCTCGGCATCGCGCCGGGCGGCAAAGAACTGGAAGGTCCCGATCCGGATATGGCTGGCGGCGACACGGGCGAGGATGGCGCCGGGCAGGAGCGTCTCGCGCCGGACGGCCTCGCCCGTCAGTACCGCCGCGAGCGCCCGCGTCGTGGGCACGCCGAGCGCCGCCATCGCCTCGCTGACGATGTATTCGCGCAGCACCGGCCCCAGTGCCGCCCGGCCGTCGCCGCGCCGCGAGAAGGGCGTCGGCCCCGCCCCCTTGAGCTGGATGTCACGGCGCAGGCCGTCGCGATCCACCACTTCGCCGAGCAGGATCGCGCGGCCATCGCCGAGCTGCGGGCTGAAGCCGCCGAACTGATGGCCGGCATAGGCGGTCGCGATCGGGGTCGCCCCTTCGGCGACGCTGTTGCCCGCCAACATGGCGAGGCCCTCCGGGCCTTTGAGCCAGTGCGGGTCCAGGCCGAGTTGCAGCGCCAGCGCCTCGTTGAGGCGCACCAGGCGCGGTGCCGCCACAGCGGTGGGCCCCACCGACGCATAGAAGCGCTCGGGCAGGCGCGCATAGGAATTGTCGAACGGAATCGCCGTCATGAGGTCTAGATATGCGCGCGCCGCCACAATGCAACGCAGGCGGT
>NZ_JBIWYK010000714.1:0-1137 GCF_044752385.1 Allobosea sp. CER48
GCCTCCTCGCATTCGGACAGCGACCCCGCGAAGGAGAGACGCACGGTGCGCGCGCCCCGCGCCTCGTCGAAATCGAGCCCGGGCGTGATCGCGACGCCGGCCTGCTCGAGTACGGAGCGGCAGAAAGCCATGGAATCGTTCGAGTATCGGCCGATGTCGAGATAGATGTAGAAGGCGCCATCCACCGGCAGGAAGTCGCCGAGGCCGATCTCCGGAAGCGCCTTGAGCAGGAAGGCGCGGTTCGCCGCATAGCCGGCCTTGATGGCCTCGCATTCCTCGGTCGCGTCGAAAGCGGCCTCTCCGGCGACCTGGCTGAGATAGGGCACCGAGATCGAGAAGTTCTGCTGCAGCCGCTCGATCGTGCGGACCAGTCGTTCCGGCACGATGAGCCAGCCGACTCGCCACCCCGTCATGCAGTAGTATTTCGAGAAGGAGTTGACGATGATCGCGTTCGGATCGGCCGAGAGAGCCGTCGTGGCGGGCGCATCATATGTCAGCCCGTGATAGATTTCATCCGAGATGTACCAGAGCCCGAGCTTGCGGCAGCAGGCCGCGACTTCGGCGATCGCTTCCGGCGCCATGACCACACCGGTGGGATTGGCCGGACTCATGGTCAACACGCCGGCCAGCGGCTTCTCGCGATGCGCACGCTCGATCAGTTCGGGCGTCAACGCGAATCGCGTCTCCGGGCCGACCTCGATGGCGACCGGCTCGAGCCCGAGGGCGATCAGGATGTTGCGATAGGCGGGATAGCCCGGAGCGGTGATCGCGATCCGCGCGCCCGGCTGGAAACAGGCGAGGAAGGCCAGGATGAACCCACCGGACGAGCCCGTGGTCACGACGACCCGTTCGGCGGCGACCTCGACGCCATACGCCTGCTGATAATGACGGGCGATGCGGGCCCTGAGCGAATCCGTGCCGAGCGCCTGCGTATAACCGATGCGCCCGTCTTCCAGCGCGCGGGCTGCCGCGGCGCGGATCGAGGCCGGCGTCGGCGCCGAGGGCTGGCCGACCTCCATGTGCACCACCGAACCGCCGCGCTGCTCGATAGCGGCCGCCTGGTTCATCACATCCATGACGATGAAGGGGGCAACGCGTTCGGCCCGTTCCGCCAGGGCGGGAATGATCGGGGTCTTC
>NZ_JBIWYK010000715.1:0-1131 GCF_044752385.1 Allobosea sp. CER48
ATGGGCTGCGTTTCGAATGCACGATCTCGGCGGATCTGAAGCGCGTGACGGCCTTCGCCTTCCAGGTCGGCGAGCTGATTCCGCAGGCGCGCTGGCATGCGCTCGGCCTGCCGGCCGTAAATTGAAGGCCCGTCTGGTCAGGCGCCGAGGAGGTCGATCAACGGCGGGATGAGCGGCTCGTCGGCCGGCGGCATGGCGAGGTCACGGAGCTTGCCGGGGCGTACCCATTTCAGCGCCTGGCCTTCGCCGGAGATCGCGGTACCCTCCCAACGCCGGCAGATATAGAGCGGCATCAGCAGGTGGAATTCGGGATAGGCATAGCTCGCGAAGGTGAGCGGCGCGAGGCAGTCCTCCTTCACGGTGATGCCGAGCTCCTCGTGCAGCTCACGGATCAGCGCCGGTTCCGGCCGTTCCCCGGCTTCCAGCTTGCCGCCGGGAAACTCCCAGAGCCCGGCCAGCGCCTTTCCCTCCGGGCGCTGGGTGACGAGCACGCGGTTGTCCGCATCGATAAGGGCGCAGGCGACGACGAGGAGGAGCTTCACGAAGGCGATTTCTCAGTGGCCGGACAGGATGACCTGGACGGGCTCTGTTTCCTGGCCCGTCAGCGTCACGGTGTCATAGACCAAGCCACCCTCGCGCGTGAAGGCGTTCTCGTCGCCCCAGATAACCTGGGTGGAGACGAAATAGGTGCCGGGCGCGACCTTGTCGAAAGCGAAGCGGCCATTGGCCTCCGCCTTGACCGCGCGGGTGTGCTCGACATAGCCGGGGTCGGGCGTATCGTTGCCGGGGTAGGCGCGGTGCGGGATATATTTGCTCTTGCCGTAGAGATTGGCGAAGCGCTCGCGGGCGAAGCTGGTCGCGGGGACGAGGTGCACGATCTGGCCGGCGGCGTTGACCACCGTGCCGCTGGGCTTGGTGCGGAAGGCATGGCCCGTGATGACGCCGGTCCCGGATTTCTTGATGAAAGCCGCTTCCTCGACGGAAAAGGCGACGGTCGTGGGCTGGCGCTCGACGCAGCCTGCCAAGACGGAGCCGGCCAACACGGCCGCCGCGATGATCCCGATCCTCATGAAATCCCCACCCTGCGCGGCGCCGTCGTGACGAGGAAGACGCCGGACAGGATGATGCAAC
>NZ_JBIWYK010000716.1:0-1131 GCF_044752385.1 Allobosea sp. CER48
GCACGCGAGACGTGAGCGAGCTCGACCAGGCCCGCGAGTTCGTCGAGGCTCGACACCGGGCGCACCGCATCGGAAGTGCCGACCATCGTCGCCAGCGCGGCCACAGCGAGCGCCTCGACACCACTTTCACGCAGGCCGCGCAGGGAGAGATGGCCAAGGCGCTTGGACAGCCCCTCGCCGCTCGCCGTCGTCAGCAGGTTGTGGTGTCCGAATGCCGGCAGGCTGGCGCCGAGCGCCTCGAAGATCTGCGCCTGAACCGCGGTGTTGGTGACGTGATCCTCGCCGCGGATCACATGCGTGACGCCGGTCTCGATATCGTCGACCACAGATGGCAGCGTATAGAGATAGCTGCCATCCTCGCGGACCAGCACCGGGTCGGAGAGTGACGCGCAATCAACGTGCGAAGCGCCGCGAACGAGATCGCCCCAGGCCACCTCGCGCGCCTCCAGCAGGAAGCGCCAGTGCGGCCTGCGCCCTTCAGCCTCCAAAGCCAGTTTCTGCTCGGCGGTAAGCTTCAGCGCGGCACGGTCGTAGATCGGTGGCAGGCCGCGGGCGAGCTGCCGCTTGCGGCGACGATCGAGCTCGTCGGCGGTTTCGTAGCAGGGGTAGAGCCGCCCTGCCTGGCGCAGGCGCTCCGCCGCCGAATCGTAGATCGAGAGACGATCCGACTGCTTGATGACGCGGTCCGGCACAATGCCGAGCCAGCCGAGATCCTCGGCGATCGCCGCCGCGAATTCAGGCTTCGAACGGGCGATGTCGGTGTCGTCGTAGCGCAGCAGAAATCGGCCGTCATGCCGGCGGGCGAACAGCCAGTTGAACAGCGCCGGCCGGGCATTGCCGATATGGAGATAGCCGGTGGGCGACGGTGCGAAACGAACCAGAGGCGATGTCATGGCCGGCTTATGGCGCGTTTGCAGGCAGGCGACAATCGCGTCGTTGACAGCGGCGCTGCCCCGTTAACCCGACATTAGGGTTACCGAGCCATGAATTGTCCTCGCGCAGGCCGAGACAGATGGGATCTGGCCGCTGCTGGGGGATATCTGGATGCGCATCCGTTCCATCGCGCCGATGCTCGGGGCCACCGCGCTCGCCACGAGCCTTTTCGCCGTATCCGCCATCGCCGCGGACTAC
>NZ_JBIWYK010000717.1:0-1123 GCF_044752385.1 Allobosea sp. CER48
CTTGCCGTTTCGGTCGTCTGGAACCTGCTGGTGACCGGGCTTTCGCGCCGGCTTGCGCCATGAGGCGACGAACAGCCCGCCGATGATCAGCACGATGCCGGCGAGTTGCAGCGAGGACGGAATCTCGCCGAGCACCGGGATCGCCAGCAGCGTGCCGGTCACCGGGATAAGCGGCGGGAAGCGCCCGACCACGGATGGCCCCAGCACATGGGCCGCCCAGCCCCAGACCCAGAGGCCGACGATGACGTTGAGCACGCCCTGGTTGAAGCCGTGCAGCGCGAGCACCCACCAGGGGGCGACGTCGAAGCCGCGAAAGTAGAACAGGAAATAGATCGGCAGGTAGACCAGCGAGAGCACCGACACGATTGCGGTCGCTCTCAGCCCGTCGACCTTCCAGAGCTGGATCAGCAAAGGGTAGAAGCCCCAGAGAAGGCCGACGCCGAGAAAGCACAGGTCGCCGCGCAGGGTCGTCGCGTTCGCGCCGGCGCTGCCGGCGATACCGAGGCAGAGCAGGCCAGCCAGCACGCCGGCGACGCCGATCATGAGTCGCCCGGTCAGGGCGGCGCCGAACATCGCGACGGAGCCGATGATGCCGATCATCGTCACCGTGCCCGGGCCGATGGTCGCCCCGTGCGCGGCGGGCGCCATGGTGAGGCCCGTCAGCATCAGGTAGGTCATCGGAAAGCCGCTGCTCAGCGTCAGCCAGAAGCCGCGCTTCCAGCCTACGCCGCCACAGGAGGCAAGGCCGGGCCGGAGGAAGACCGGCAGCAGCAGCACGCCGGCGATGGCGAAGCGCAGCGCCATCAGGTCATGCTGGGTCAGCCCGTTCAGAACGGCGTGGCGACTGATGACGAAGTTCGAGCCATAGATCAGCACGGCGAGCAGCATGCCCAGCGCCGCGAGGCGCTTCCGACGACGCGTCCTGGCGTCCGTCTCGAGCAGCGCTGCGGGGGTGATCTGGTCCATTCTTCATCTCTAGCGCCGGGCGGGAGAGCCCGTTACCGGTCATTGTGCATGGCACCCGCGCTTGCGGCGGCAGACCGCATTTGCGCCCCGTTTCGGCCCTTCTGGCGCCTAGACGCAACGGCTTGCTTGCGCCCCGAAAAGCAAGGGGCTCAGCGAT
>NZ_JBIWYK010000718.1:0-1123 GCF_044752385.1 Allobosea sp. CER48
CGCGCGCAGGATCTTCATCGACTGTACCGCCTGGTTCACGGCAAATTGCTGCGCGGGGGCATTCGCATTCATGGCGTTTCCTTCACGATGCGGACCTTGATGCGGACGAGGTCGCGCTGCGGCCCCATCTTGCAGTTGCTGACGTGCATCTTGGTCATGAACAGGTAGGGCTCGTCGCCCGTCGTCTCGAAATTGCGCGAGGGCGAGGCGGGGTCGGCGATGGCGCCGTACGAGTAGCGCTCGCGATCGCCGCAATCCTTGCTCCACATCGTCGGGTGGGTCATGAGCGTCTGCAGCGGAGACCACTTGATCAGGTCGTTCGACCAGCTGTAGGCGACGCGTCCGCCCTCGACGCCCTGCTTGGGATCGGGGCCGAGATGGAAGATCGCGAGCCATTGTCCGCTCGCCTCATGGCGCGTGACCGAGCCGACGACGGTCGGCAACACCCTGAGCGGCTGGCAGGGCTTCGCCTGCGACGTGTCCTCGCGATAGGGGTCGAGGGCCTGAATGGTGAAGTCCTGGCCGTCATAGGCGCGCCATGCCTTCGGATCGCTGATGTCGGAGCTGCGATAGAGGCAGGTGCCACCCTTCTGGCCCTCGCCGCCCGTCGTCGCGATCAGCGCGTACCAGGCGCCGTCCTTCTCGACGATGTTCGAGGGGTTGAAGAAGCCGCGATGCCGACCCTGGCCGACGTCCTGCCTGAAGGCGGGCGCGGCGACGACGGTCGGCGGTTCGTCGACCTTGAAGCTCTGGCCGCCATCTTTGGAGCGCGCTGCGGTGACGACATTGTACCAGCACGCCATGCCCTCCTTGAACTGGCAGGCGCCGGGATGACGATCGGCGTGGTATTCGTCATGCATCAGCGCGTAGACGTCGCGCCCGTTCGCCGTCCAGGTCGCGGCGATCCAGCTCATGTCGCTGAACTGGCTGGGATCGGGGCTGTTCTTGGCCTCGAAGGACAGCGAGCAGGTCGTCTTGATCCGGTCGAGCTTCGGGCCGATCAGCGCACGGTTGCGGTGATGGCTGGCGAAGGCGACGACCTCGCCCTTGTCGTCCCGGAAGGCGCGCAGGGGTGCGTCCGGAATGTGCCATTCCTCGCAGCGCTCCTTCGACCAGGCATAGA
>NZ_JBIWYK010000719.1:0-1123 GCF_044752385.1 Allobosea sp. CER48
GGGGGGTTGGCGGTGGCACGGTCGCGATCGCCGCCGCTGCGCCCGACTGCGCTCCACCCTCGCCGCCGCGCACGGTGACGGCGTTGGAAGCGAAGGGGATGTGGGCCTCGTTGAGGGCGCGATAGACCCGCTTGAGCGCCTCGCGCTGCAGCATCGAGGCCTGATTGGGCTTCGCGGTGAACTTCAGCCGGACCACGATCGCCTGGTCGGTGATATCGGCGACGCCCTGCATCTTGAGCTGGGCGATGAAATGCGGCGCGTATTCCGGGTCCTCCAGCAGCGCGAGGCCGACCTTCTTGATGGTCTTGCGCGCCTGCTCGATATCCGCCGAGTGGTCGAGCCGGACGTTGAACTTCACAGTCGCCCAGTCGCGGCTCGCATTGGTCAGCGATTGCACCTGGCCGAAGGGCACGGTGTGGATCTGGCCGCTCTGGTGGCGCAGCTGCATCGAGCGCAGCGAGATCTTCTCGACCGTGCCCTTGAGGCGGCCGGTATCGACATATTCGCCGACGCGGAAGGCGTCCTCGAGCATGAAGAACACCCCCGAGACGATGTCGCGCACCAAAGCCTGCGAGCCGAAGGAGATGGCGAGGCCGAGGATGCCGAAGCCGGCGAGCAGCGGGCCGATATCGACGCCAAGGCGCGACAGCACGATCAGGATCGTGAGGCCGAGCACCGCGCCGAGGACGACGCCGCGCAAGACCGGCAGAACGGTAGCAAGGCGGCTCGGCACGCTTTCCTCATGGGCGACATCCTCGTCGGCCGGGCCGACTACGCGCCGCCGCGGCGTGTAGGCATCGAAGAAGGCGTGCAGGAAGACCAGCGCCACCCAGCCGACGAACGCGAAGATCGCGACGCCGACGATCTGGCGCATCACGGCGGCGAACTGCCCCGAGCTGACGCCCAGCAACAGGCCCGCCCAGAGACGCGCCAGGATGAAGAAGCCGACGGCCCAGATCAGGCCGACGGCGGCCGCCCGCAGCGCCGCGCTGGTGGCGTGCATCAGCGGCGTCATACCCTGTTCGGCCGCGCGCCGGGCCGCCCGGCAATTCAACAGGCTGGCGACGCCGACGACCAGGATGGGGATGATGATGATGGAGACCTGGGTCAGCGCCGAGGCCTC
>NZ_JBIWYK010000720.1:0-1122 GCF_044752385.1 Allobosea sp. CER48
GCGGTTCTGGCCGGTGAGCAGGGGCGTGATCCGGCGCAGCGTCACCCGCCGGTTCTGCCGCGATGCATCCTGCGTGTTCACCTTCAGATACTGCTCGCCATAGCCCTGCGTCGTCAGGTTTTCCGGCGGGATCTGGAAGTCGCGCGTCAGGATCTCGGCGACGGACTGGGCCCGGCGGTCCGAGAGCGAGAGATTGTCGACATCGGCACCGACGGCGTCGGTGTGGCCCTCGACGAGGAAGACCTCGTTAGGCGAACTCTGCAGGGCGCGCCGGACCGAATCCGCTATCACCGCCAGGCGCTGGGCCTGATCCGGCGTGACCTGCCAGGAGCCGGTGTCGAAGGTGATCGTGTCGATGTCGACGCTGCGCATGCGCGCCCGCAGATCCGGCGAGTACCGCACCTCGTCGAGCGTGTAGCGGCGCGGGATCGCGGCGATCGGCGGCGCCGTGATCGTCTCGTAGATCAGCGCCTCGTCGGCCTGATCCGCATCGACGATGTAGCGCTCGCGCGGGATCGGCAGCGGCGGCGGCGGCAGCACGACGACATCGTCGGCGAAGCGGCCCGGCCGATCGCGCAGCGTGTTGTCGATGATGATCACCTCGCGGTTGTCGCGGTCGACGCGCGTGCGGCGGAGCAGCCGCCCCTCCTCGTCGGTGACGGTGACGATTCGCGTGCCATCCGGCCGTTCGAAGACCGTCCGCATCTCGCCGTCGCGGCGCTCGGAGCGGCCCTGCCAGCCGAGATCACGGAAGCGCTGGTCCTCGTCGCGGCGGATGATGGCGCGGCCGTCATCGTCGCGGATGATGGTGCGGCCGGGCTCGCGGATGATGGTGACGTCACCCTCGCGCCGCTCCTCGCGGCGGCTGCGGATGTCGTCGAAGCGCTGCGCACCCTGTGTCGCCATGATGCCGCCGAGGACGCCGGCACCAAGGCCGATCGCGCCGGCGACGCCGGGCGAGATGCCACCGCGGCGCCCCTCGCGTTGCGGCGGCTGTGTCGGGAAGGCGCCACCGGCTGGAGGCTGCCCCGGAGCGACGCCGGGTTGCGGCGGGACGGGCGCGCCCCCTGGCTGTGCCGGTGCAGCCGCACCGGGCGCCCCGCCGGACGGCATACCGGGTGC
>NZ_JBIWYK010000721.1:0-1122 GCF_044752385.1 Allobosea sp. CER48
GAGCGCGTTCGCCTGCTGCGCCGCGGCCGTCCAGCCGAACGCGAGTCCAGCCAGGGTGGTGCCGGACAGAAGCAGGATCTTCACGCGACCGGACAAGGGTTCGCCAGGCTCCAGGCAACAGCTCACGCGCCCCGGAAGGCGCGCATGGTTAACGGAGTTAGAACGAACAGGGTTAAGGAGCCGTCAACGCAGCAGGAGCGGTCGCCGCGGCGGTGGAAATCGCGGGCCTCCCCGTGCTAGAGCGCGCGCCATGACAGCCGATATCCGCGCTTCCGCCCTTCGCACCGTCGCCACCGAGCGAGCGGGACTCGACACGCTTCACGATGCGCTGGCCAACGGACTTGGCCAGCCTTTCGCGGCGGCGGTGGCCATGATCCAGGCCGCAACCGGCCGGGTGGTCGTCTCCGGCATGGGCAAGTCCGGCCATGTCGGGCGCAAGCTCGCGGCGACGCTGGCCTCGACGGGCACGCCTGCGCATTTCGTCCATCCCGCCGAGGCAAGCCATGGCGATCTCGGCATGGTGCAGCCGGAAGATGTGGTGATCGCATTGTCGTGGTCGGGCGAGACGGCGGAACTCGCGGCGCTCGTCGGCTACACTCGCCGCTTCCGGGTCGGCCTGATCGCCTTCACCTCGAATCCCGAGAGCACGCTCGGCAAGGAAGCCGATGTCGCGCTGGTCCTGCCCAAGGCCACCGAGGCCTGCCCGAACGGGCTCGCGCCGACGACGTCGACGACCATGCAGATCGCGCTCGGTGACGCCCTGGCCGTGGCGCTGCTCGAGGCACGCGGCTTCTCGAAGCAGGATTTCTTCGTTTACCATCCGGGCGGCAAGCTGGGCGCGCAGCTCAAGACCGTCGAGAGCATCATGCATCGTGGCACGGATCTGCCGCTGATCGGGCTCGACACGCTGCTGCCGGATGTGGTCGCCATGATCTCGGAGAAGAGCTTCGGCTGCGCGGTCGTGATGGACCTGGACGGCAAGCTCGCCGGCGTGGTCACGGATGGCGATCTGCGCCGCAAGGCGACGATGGGCGGCGGCACCTCGCTCAGGGCGCGCGACATCATGACAGCCAATCCGCGCCGTATCGGGCTCGGCACTCTCGCCGTCGAGGCGCTCGAACT
>NZ_JBIWYK010000722.1:0-1113 GCF_044752385.1 Allobosea sp. CER48
CGGCGCGCTGAAGATGCGTTCCGGTTCGCCCTGTTCGCAGATGCGGCCCTTGTCGAAGAAGCAGACGCGGTCGGAGACCTCGCGGGCGAAGCGCATCTCGTGAGTGACCAGCAGCATGGTGAGGTCGTGCTCGCTGGCGAGACCTCGGATGACGGACAGCACCTCGCCGACGAGCTGCGGGTCGAGCGCCGATGTCGGCTCGTCGAAGAGCAGCACGCGCGGACGCATGGCGAGTGCCCGCGCGATGGCGACGCGCTGCTGCTGGCCGCCGGAAAGCTGCGCCGGGTAATGGTCCTTCTTGTCGGCGAGCCCGACCATCGCGAGCAGGTCGACCGCCCGGCATTCCGCCTCGCCGCGCGGAAGGCCGAGCACGCGCACCGGCGCCTCGACGACATTGCGCAGCACGGTCATGTGCGGAAACAGGTTGAAGCTCTGGAAGACCATGCCGACATGGCTGCGGATCTGGCGCAGATGCCCATCCGACGCGTTGAACGGACCGCGGGCATTCGGTTCGTGATAGGACATGCCGGCGAGCGTCAGCCGGCCTTCCTGGAAAGGCTCGAGGGTCATCAGGATGCGCAGCACCGTCGACTTGCCCGAGCCCGAGGGGCCGATCAGCGTGACCTTCTCGCCGCGGGCGACGCTGAAGTTGAAATCATCGAGGACGGTCAGCGCGCCGAAGCGCTTGGTCACGCCTGCGAACTCGATGATGGGCGGCTGTGAATCGATGGCGGCCTTGGATGTCTCGGTCATCGCAGCGGGATCCCTGCTTTCGGCAGCGCCTTCTGCAGCCGATGCAGGCCGGCCGAGCAGAGCAGCGTGAGGAGGAGGAAGATCAGGCCGACCAGCGTGAGCGGCACGAGGTATTCGAAGGTGCGCTCGCCGATCATGTTGGCGAGCCCCATCATCTCGAGCACGGTGACGACGGAAAGCACCGGCGTCTCCTTGATCATGGCGACGAGGTAGTTGCCCATCGCCGGCAGGATGCGCGGCACGATCTGCGGCACGACGATGTCGCGATAGGTCTGCAACCGGGAGAGATTCAGCGCGGTCGCCGCCTCCCATTGCCCGCGCGGCACGGCCTCGATGCCGCCGCGATAGACCTCGGAGGTG
>NZ_JBIWYK010000723.1:0-1109 GCF_044752385.1 Allobosea sp. CER48
ACTTGATACAGAGATGGCGATGACGGGGGATTGAGCGGCCGTCGTCGCGCTCTCCTTCGTCACGGTCGCCCTTGTGGCGACCATCCACGTCTTCGCTGGCCGCCGGCCGTGTTCAAGACGTGGATGCGCGGGACAAGCCCGAGCATGACGGCAGAACGCGCCGGGGCCCCGCCCGCGCCGGAGCGCGGCGGCTTTCGATGAGGGGCAGCGGAGCGCCGCGAGGCGCGGTGGGTAGAGGCCGCTTCCATTGAGCCAGGATGCGGCGCGGATGGATTGAGCCACCATCCGCACGCCCCGTGGCGCTCCGCTTGCCGGCGTTCTTCAGTCTCCGGGCCGCGCTTATACGGCTGGGCCAGTCGGGAGCTGCGTGTCCGGACGCCAGTTCCCCTCATCGGGTCGTCGCGCCTTCGCTTAAGCAGTCCGTCACCGGCCGAGCCTTCCAGCGAGCTCCTCGCACAGGGATCGTAATGTCCCCAGGGCGGTGCCCCGAAGCCTCCCGGGAGTGGGTCGTAACCCCACCCGCAGGCGCCGCCCCCGCCCCGCCAACGGCATACCTCCGGATGGCTGCCCCTCGGGGACGAGGTGGGGTGAGGATAGGCGCGGTGTGGGAGGGCGGGGATAAGTTTTCGCGGCGGAAGCGGTTATCCGCGGGGAACCCCTCTCCCGCATCGAACTCGGCTATTGCCTACTTCGACACTCAAAGCGCTGATCTCGGGCAAGCCCGAGATCAGTGAGAGGGGCAGAGGTGAGGGGCCGCCGTTGATCGCCGAGGCGAGCGCGTCCAACATCCGCCGCGATGACAACCGAACAGCGTCAATTCGCTCGAAAGCTCCGGCAACACTCCACCGAGCCGGAGGACATCCTCTGGTCTCTGCTGCGCAACCGCCAGCTCGACGGGCTGAAGTTCCGTCGGCAGGTTCCCCTGCTCGGTTACACCGTCGATTTCATCTGCATCGACCGAAAGCTGATCGTCGAGATCGACGGCCGCCAGCATCGCTGGGAAGCCGATTACGATGCCGCGCGGACCGAGGAAATCGAGCGCCACGGCTTCAAGATCATTCGCTTCGGCAATGCCGAGGTCCTGGATGACAGAGACGCGGTCATCGCTG
>NZ_JBIWYK010000724.1:0-1106 GCF_044752385.1 Allobosea sp. CER48
CGATCGCGAGGCCCAGTTCTCGCTCCTGGATGTCGCGAGCCGGGAGGCGCTGGCTCAGGGCCAGCGCACCGTCGGTGGCATCGAGGACAGGATGGAATCGACGTTGCCGCCTGTCTTCAGGCCGAAGATCGTGCCGCGATCGTAGAGCAGGTTGAACTCGACATAACGGCCGCGCCGGACCTGCTGCTCGTGGCGCTCGGCATCGTTCCATGTCTTGCCGATGTTGCGGCAGAGGACGGTGGGGTAGATGTCGAGGAAGGCCTCGCCGACCGCCTTGGTGAAGGCGAAATCGACTTCCGGTTCGCCGCTCCAGACATAGTCGTAGAAGATGCCGCCGATACCGCGCGGCTCGTTGCGGTGCTTCAGGAAGAAATACTCGTCGCACCACTGCTTGAAGCGCGAATAATCGGCAATGGCCGGAAAGCTGTCGCAGGGGCGGCGCATCGCGGTGTGGAAGTCGCGCGAATCCAGGTCGTCCTGGGTGCGCCGCGCGTCGAGCACCGGGGTCAGGTCGGCGCCGCCGCCGAACCAGGGCTTCGTCGTGACGACGAAGCGGGTGTTCATATGCACGGTCGGCGCATGCGGGTTCCAGGGATGGGCGATCAGCGAGATGCCCGTGGCGTGGAAGCGCGGATCCTCGGAGGCGCCGGGTATCTGGGCGGCGAAGTCCGGGTGGAAGCTGCCATGCACGGTCGAGACATGGACACCGACCTTTTCGAAGATCCGGCCCTTCATGATCGACATGACACCGCCTCCGCCAGGCGCACCGTCATGGTTGGTGCGCTGCCAGGGCGTGCGGACGAAGCGGCCGGGCCTGTCCGTCTCGGGCGGGAAGGGGCCGGCCGCTTCGTCCTCGATCTCCTCGAAGGCGGCGCAGATGCGGTCGCGCAGGTTCTCGAACCAGGCCGCGGCGCGAGGCTTCAGCGCCGCGACTGCCGCCGGATCGGCGGTGGGGGCTTCAACGGGCTTGGGCTTGTTCATGATCGGGTCCATCGCGGCGAGGAAAGCCGCCTGTCTGTCGCAATGCCTCGCCCAATACCATCGCTGCGGCCAATGCGACATTGAGCGAGCGCAAGTTCGGGCGCATCGGGATATGCAGGCTGGCA
>NZ_JBIWYK010000725.1:0-1106 GCF_044752385.1 Allobosea sp. CER48
CCGCTGCCAATCGCAACTAGCCTGGGGGCGACGGCCGTCACGCCGCTGTCACATCCGCAGCGCCCTTAGGCGCCGCGCCGCCGAGACCTCGCGGCGGCAGCGGAAGCAGGGCATGCCGAGCGACGTCCAATCCCAGTCCGGTATCATCTGGGCCTACAGCTTCGATGAGGAGGGTCGGCCGAGCCGCACGCCCCGCGATACCATGCCGGGCCTCGCGCCGGCCGAGGGCTTCGTCTGGCTGCATCTCGACCTCGTCCACACGCGGGCGCAGGCCTGGATCGCCGAGCAGGCCTTGCCGGACACCACGCAGGAGGCCTTCCTCTCGCACGAGCAGCATCAGCGCCTCGACCACTCGGCCAACCTCGCCTGGGGCGTCTCGCACGACCTGATCCGCGACATCGCCGACAAATCCGAGGATGTCGGCGCGCTCCACTGGATCATCGGCGAAAGGTTCCTGCTGACCGGCCGCCGCGAGGCCCTGCACTCGATCCGGATGACGGCCGAAGCACTCGACCGCGGCGAACCGGCGTCGAGCCCCGCAGGCCTGTTCGAGCAGATCATCGAATACATCATCGACGACATCACCGACGCGGTCGTCCGCCTCGTCGACGAGACGGACAGCGTCGAGGACCACATCCTGCTCGATCGCCTGCATGACGGCCCGCAGCGCGTCGGAGCGATCCGCCGCACCGCCGTCCGGCTCCATCGCCAGCTCAGCGGGCTGCATGTCCTCTTCCGGCGCTTCGCGGAAACGCAGTCGGGCCGCAGCGCTCCCGATCCGGTGAAGGCGGCGGCGCTACGCCTCCTGCAGCGCATCGACGGGCTGCATCACGATGTCCAGTCGGTGCAGGACCGCGCGCGGCTGCTGCAGGACGAGATCGCGGCCCGTTCAGCCAGCCGCACCAACCGCCAGCTCTATGTGCTCTCGCTGCTGACGGCGCTCTTCCTGCCGGCAACCTTCATCACCGGCCTGTTCGGCATCAATGTGAAGGGATTGCCCTGGGTCGAGTCGGAGCTCGGCGCCGGCTTCGTGGCACTGTCCTGCATCGCAGCCGCCTTGCTCACGCTGGTCCTGCTCCGCCGTCGCGGCGTGATCGGCGACTGAA
>NZ_JBIWYK010000726.1:0-1106 GCF_044752385.1 Allobosea sp. CER48
GGCGACCGTGAAGCCGCCATTCGCCGGCCGGAGCGGCAAGACGACGACGCCACGCCCTTCCAGCAGCGGAGCCCAGCCACCATCCGAACCGAGCCGCGGCCAGCTCGCCCCGCCCAGCGCCAGCAGCGTCGCATCGGGGCGGATCGCTTCGGTTTCGCCGCCCGGGAGTCGGAAATTCAGCGCGCCATCGGCATTCCAGCCGGTCCAGAGGCGCCCGGATGCGAGCCGCACGCCGAGGCCCCCGAGCCGGCCGAGCCAGGCGCGCAGCAGCGGCGAGGCCTTCATCACGCGCGGAAAGACGCGGCCGCTCGAACCAACGAAGGTCTCCGCGCCGAGTCCGTCGGCCCAGTCGCGCAGCGCCTGCGGCGGGAAGGCGCGCAAGGCCGGCTCCAGCCAATCCCCCGCCTCGCGATAGCGGCCGAGGAAGGCGTCGAACGGCTCGGCATGGGTGAGGTTCAGGCCGCCGCGCCCCGCAAGCAGGAACTTGCGGGCGGGAGAAGCCATGCGCTCGTGGATCGTGACGCGATGCCCGGCCCCCGCCAGCCGCTCGGCGGCGATCAACCCGGCAGGGCCGGCGCCGATGATGGCGATATCGGACATGAACTCTCGCATCCTGATGCATCGCCCCGGCTCGGACGGAGCGGAGAACCGGGACGACGTTGTTTCCGTGGCACATGGCTTTAGACTGACGCTCCCACCGCGAGAAGCCCCACCGGACCGCCATGCCGACCATCGCCGCCTATATCGGCGCCGCGCTCTTCGAGATCGCCGGCTGCTTCGCCTTCTGGGGCTGGCTCAGGCTCGGCAAGCCGATCTGGTGGCTGCTGCCGGGGCTGGTCTCGCTCGGGCTCTTCGCCTGGCTGCTGACTCTGGTCGAGAGCGCCGCGGCGGGCCGCGCCTTCGCCGCCTATGGCGGCGTCTACATCGCGGCGTCGCTGGGCTGGCTCTGGACCGTCGAGGGCATCAGGCCGGACCGCTGGGACCTGACCGGAGGCGCCATCTGCCTCGCCGGCGCCGCGATCATCCTGGCGGCGCCGCGCTGAGCGCGCGCTGCCGTCATTCCCTGGCGCCCGCAGGCCGTGCGTGGAACCCTTGACCACGACTGT
>NZ_JBIWYK010000727.1:0-1100 GCF_044752385.1 Allobosea sp. CER48
GGTCTCGAGCGCGAGGCTGTCCTCATGTTCCTCGCGCAGCGCGGCCGAGTACATGACGAAACGGTTCCGCCCGTCGAGCTTGGCGCGGTACAGCGCGATATCGACGCATTTGAGCGCTTCCTCGATCGAGGGCGCGCAGCCGGCCGGGGCGACGCCGAGGCTCGCCGTTGCCGAGACATGCCGGCCGCCGACGACACGCTGGCCTGCCAGCAGCATGACGAGGCGCCCCGCCAATGCCGCGGCATCCTCGGCGTTGCGCGTCGTTGCGACCATGAACTCGTCGCCGCCGGTCCGGGCCGCGATGTCGCCGGCTTCCATCTCGGCACCCAACGTCTTGCTGACCGCCCTGAGCAGGGCGTCGCCTACATCATGGCCAAGGCTGTCGTTGATGCCCTTGAAACGGTCGATGTCGATCGAGATCAGCGTCACCGGCTGTCCCGCCGACGACATGGACTTGATCGCGCGCATGAAGCCGCGGCGGTTGTAGAGGCTGGTGATTGTGTCGTTGACGGCGAGATGCTCGAGTTCCCGCATCGAGCGCAGTCGCTCCAGGAAGACCTGGTGTATCACCCGCGCGCTGGAGAATGTCAGCACGGTGGTCAGCGCCACCGACAGGGCGATCACGAGATAGGCCGGATCCCTCGTCCAGAGCAGCGCGAGCGAGAAGGGCGCCGCGGCCATCAGGACCTGAACCCGGGTGATCAGGGGGCGAGAGCTGTTGCGCGCCGAGATGCCGGCGAGGTAGCCGATGGTTTGCGCGACCGCCAGGACCGCCACCGGTTCGTAGGTGTAGCGCAGGATCGTATAGGCCCCGAATGCGCTGATCAGGACGGCCGTGGACCAGGCACCGGCCATGGCGCATTTCTCGAGCCGGTCGATCTGGGCGGCGCTGGCGGAAGCGAGGCTGACCGATCGGTAGTGTCGGTGCGAGTGGTTCCGGAAGCCGCCGACGACGAGGATCAGCGTAGCGAGGGCGTAAAAGACAGGGTCGTTGCCAGTCAAGAGGCCGGCGGCAGCCATGACCACTGCGACGGTGATTGTGCCGATGAGGATCGCGGCCGGAGTGGCGTAGAGCGCCGCCACCAGCTCCGATTTCATCG
>NZ_JBIWYK010000728.1:0-1092 GCF_044752385.1 Allobosea sp. CER48
CACCGTCGCGATCAATCCGGACGGCACGTATACCTATACGCCGAACCCGAATTTCAACGGGCCTGACAGCTTCGCGATCACCATCACCGACAGCTCCGGCGCGACGCTGGTCGTGCCGGTCAGCTTCACCGTCACGCCGGTGGACGATGCGCCGGTCGCCAACCCCTCGCCTCTCGTCGTCACCGAGGACACCCCGGCGACGGGCAATCTGAACGCCTCCGATCCGGACGGCGATCCGCTGACCTTCACCGTGGCCGTGCCGCCGGCGAACGGCACGCTCCTGCTCAACGGCGACGGCACCTACACCTACACGCCCAACCCCAACTATTTCGGGCCGGACAGCTTCGAGATCGCGGTTTCCGACCCGCAGGGCAACACCATCCTGGTGCCGGTGAGCTTCACCGTCACGGCAGCCGACGATGCGCCCGTCGCCAATCCGCCGCCGCTCGTCGTCACCGAGGACACGCCGGCAACCGGCACGCTCGACGCCTCCGATCCCGACGGCGACCCGCTGACCTTCACGCTGAACGCCCCGCCGACCAATGGCTCCGTCGTGATCAACGGCGACGGCACCTACACCTACACGCCGAACCCGGACTTCAACGGCTCGGACAGCTTCGAGGTCGCGATCTCCGACCCTCAGGGCAACACCATCCTGGTACCGGTGAGCGTGACGGTCTCGCCCGTGAACGATCCACCGGTCGCCAATCCGTCGCCTCTCGTCGTTACCGAGGACACTCCGGCGACCGGCTCGCTCAACGCCTCCGATCCCGATGGCGACCTGCTCGGCTTCACGCTGCAGGCGCCGCCGGCCAACGGCACCGTCGTGCTCAACGGCGACGGCACCTATGTCTACACCCCTAACCCGAATTATTTCGGTGCGGACAGCTTCAGCGTCACCATCACGGACAGCGCCGGCGCCAGCATCGTCGCCTCCGTCAGCGTAACCGTGAGCGCCGCGGACGACGCCCCGGTCGCCAACCCCTCGCCGCTGGTGGTGACCGAGGACCTGCCGGCGACCGGCGCGCTCAATGCCTATGATCCCGATGGCGGACCACTGACTTTCGAGCTCACGACACCGCCCGCCGGAGG
>NZ_JBIWYK010000729.1:0-1091 GCF_044752385.1 Allobosea sp. CER48
AAGAACGAAGCGCTTCATGATTCCGGCCGTTCGTTGCGATCCTGCTCGCATCTTAGAACCTGCCGCCGCTGCGCGACAGAGGCTCTGAATGGCAGGTCACAGGCTTTAAAGGCCGGCATCCGCGAGCCAGCCCAGGATGCAGATCGCCGACAAGGCGACCAGGGCGATCGCGGCCTTCGCATCGTTCGGCCAATGGCGCAGCATGCTTCGTCTCCGTTGCGGGAGCCGTCGCAATAGTCATGCCATTTGACAGGGGGGTGACGGTTCCCCCGGGGGCCTGGGAGTCCTCCGGGGGAACCGCCGTTTCGACCGGCAAGGGCGGCCTGCCGGTCGACGTCTCCGACATCAGGTCTCGCGGAAGGCCCGCGCCATGCTGTCTTTCAGCGGCTGCAGCAGATACTCGAAGAAGGTCCGCTCGCTCGTCTGGATATAGACATCGGCTGGCATGCCCGGCGTCGGGCGGAAGTCGTGCAGGCTCGCGAGGCTCGCCGGGTCGAGCCGGGCCCGCACCACATAGAGATCAGGCACCCCGGGGAAGGCGCGCTGCTTCTCGTCCGGCAGCGCATCGGCCGAGATGTAGATGACGCGGCCGCTGACCATCGGGGTCGTGCGCTGGTTGAGGGCCGTCAGCCGCACCGAGGCGAGCTGGCTGTGCTTGATCTTGTCGATATCCTGCGGACGCACCTTCGCCTCGATGATCAGCTCCTCCTGAAGCGAGACGATCTCCATGATGTTCTTGCCCGGCTCGATGACGCCTCCAGCAGTCTGGTAGCGCAACTTGACGACCGTGCCGCGAACTGGCGCGACGATGTTGGACCGGTCCAGGACGCCCTTCACGGTGTGGATGCGTTCACGCACGTCGTTGAGGTCGGCGCTGATGTCCTGCAACTGGTCCGAAGCGGCCTTCTGTGCGCTCTTTCGCACGCCGTCGATCTGTTCGAGCGAGCGGGCGATCCGCTCGCGGGCATCGCCGATATCGCCGGTGATGCGGCCGGCCTCGCCGGACAGGTTCGCGGCCAGCCGCTGCAGCGACAGCACGTCCGGCTTGCGGATGTAGCCGCGTTGCAACAGAACCTGCTTGCCCTCGAGCT
>NZ_JBIWYK010000730.1:0-1090 GCF_044752385.1 Allobosea sp. CER48
CGGCAATACGGTCCATGCAGGGCTGGGCAGAGCGACGCGCCCTGTCGGCAAAGCCATACCCGCACAGAGGCTCCGTGACGACCCGCAACTTTGAACCGATTTCGACGCGGTCGCCGCCGGGCTCGGCCGGAACCAGAGATGGTCGCGGCAGCGGAGGCTGGCCGTGACCTCGCTGTCGCGCGCGCTCACGATTCGGCTGGGCCTGCTCGGCATCGCCCTGTTCGCAGCCTTCATCGCGGCCGTGCTGGCCTTCATCTTCATCACCGAGGATCCCGGCGCCCTACGCAACGACGTCACCTCACAGATCATCCAGCAAAGCGTGCGCTCGTCGACCGGCAGCACTCTGCAGGTCGAAAAGACTCCGGGGCTCGCGCAGATCGAGCGCGCCAGCCCCGGCCTCTGGTATCTCGTTTCCGATGGACGATCCGTCGTCGAGTATGCGCCAGAGTTGCGTCCGGGACTGCCGATCGACATCCGGCTGG
Source organism: Allobosea sp. CER48 (assembly GCF_044752385.1). Lineage (NCBI taxonomy): Bacteria > Pseudomonadati > Pseudomonadota > Alphaproteobacteria > Hyphomicrobiales > Alloboseaceae > Allobosea > Allobosea sp. CER48. The sequence goes on from NZ_JBIWYK010000730.1 coordinate 483, forward strand.
ATGGCCCGACGATCGCCGCGCAGATGCGTGTCGGCGGCGACAACGCGCTCGCCTTCGACGTGATCGAGAAGGACGGCAATCGCTTCATTGTCGCGACCGGCGGCGGCCTTCCGGGCTGGGACCTGATCCTCGGCTACTTCCTGCGCGCCATCGCCGGTCCGGCGTTCGCGATCTCCGTGATCTTCGGCATCATGATCGCGGCGGCGATCGCGATGTCGGTGTCCTATATCGGCGCGCGCCTGCGCAGCGCGGCGGAAGCGGCGGCGCGGATCGACCCCCGCGCGCCGCGTGGACTGCTGCCGACGGAGGAAACGCCCGTCGAGCTGATGCCGCTGACGACCGCTCTCAATACGGCCCTGGACCAGATCGCAGGCAATATGGAGGTGCAGCGGCGCTTCATGAACAATGTCGCGCACGAACTGCGCACCCCGCTCGCCGTCATGCGCGGCCGGGTCGATGCCTTGCCCGATGGGCCGGTGCGCCTCCAGCTGGCGACCGATCTCAGCCGCCTGACGACCATCGTCTCCTCGATGCTGCAGCTGGCCCGGCTGCATGCGACGGACCTGCCCTTCGAGCCGCTGCAGCTCAATAGTCTTGCCCGCGCCGTT
>NZ_JBIWYK010000731.1:0-1086 GCF_044752385.1 Allobosea sp. CER48
AGACCAAGACAAGGCTCATCGAAGCCATTCGGGAGGATGACATGACCACAGTGACCCGCCGATCGATCCTGCGCGGCGCCGCCGCCGCCGGAGCTGCCTTGCCGCTGATCTCCGCCCCCCTCGTCGCCCGCGCGGCCGAGATCGAGCTGAAATACGGAAACAACCTGCCGTTGAGCCATCCGCTCAACATCCGTGCGCAGGAGGCGGCCGACCGGATCGCCAAGGAGACGAACGGGCGCGTCGAGGTGAAGATCTTCCCGAACAACCAGCTTGGCGGCGATACCGACATGCTGAGCCAGGTGCGCAACGGCGGCATCACGTTCTTCACCCCCTCGGCGCTCGTCATCGCGACGCTGGTGCCGGTGGCTGCGATCAACGCCGTGGGCTTCGCCTTCTCCGATTACGATCAGGTCTGGAAGGCCATGGACGGGCCGGTCGGCGCCCATGTCCGCGAGGCGATCTCGAAGGTGAACCTGTTTGCCTTCGAGAAGATGTGGGACAACGGCTTCCGCCAGATGACCACGTCGGGGCGCCCGATCGAGGCCGCCAAGGACATGTCCGGCCTCAAGATTCGCGTGCCGGTGAGCCCGCTCTCGATCTCGATGTTCAAGGCGCTCGATGCGGCGCCCGCCAGCCTCCAGTTCTCGGAGGTCTATTCGTCGCTGCAGACCAAGATCGTCGACGCGCAGGAGAACCCCCTGCCGATCATCCAGGTCGCCAAGCTCTACGAGGTGCAGAAGAGCTGCGCCGTTTCCAACCACATCTGGGACGGGTTCTGGTTCGTCGCCAACGGGCGCGCCTGGCGCGGGCTGCCGGCCGACGTGCAGAAGATCGTGGCGTCCGCCATCAACGATGCAGGCGTCGCGCAGCGCGGCGACATCAAGAAGCTCAACGAGACGGTGCAGGCCGATCTGCAGGCGAAGGGCCTGGCCTTCAACAAGACCGATCCGGATTCCTTCCGGGCGAAGCTGCGCGATGCCGGCTTCTACAAGGAGTGGCAGGAGCGCTTCGGCAAGGAGGCCTGGGGCCTGCTCGAAGGGTCCGTCGGCAAGCTCGCCTGACGGCGGCGGCGCCAGGATCGGGAGG
>NZ_JBIWYK010000732.1:0-1085 GCF_044752385.1 Allobosea sp. CER48
CGCCGAGCCGATTTCCCTATCGGCGCTTCGCCCTGGGGCTGGCACTGGGCGGTCTCGGCGGCTGGCTGTTCGTGCAGGCGAGGCTGCCGCTGCCCTGGATGCTGGGCTCGATGGTGTTCTGCACGGCGGCGGCCCTGATCAAGCTGCCGGTCGCCGCTCCGCCGGTGATCCGCCCGCCGATGACGGCTGTGATCGGCGTGATGCTCGGTGCGTCGTTCAAGCCGGAGGTCGTGGCGCAGTTGCCGAACTGGCTGCCGACGCTCGCCGGCCTCGTGCTTTTCATGGTCGCCTGCGGGCTTTGCTGCGTCGGCTATTTCCGCCGCGTCGCCGGCTTCGACCCGGTCACGGCCTTCTTCTCCGGCATGCCGGGCGGCCTGGTCGAGATGGTCACGGTCGGCGAGGAGAAGGGCGGCGACGCCCGCATCATCGCCCTGATCCATTCCGCGCGGATCCTGCTGGTTGTGATGACGCTGCCCTTCATCGTGCAATGGATCGGCGGCGTCTCGCTCGGCGGCGGGCGCGTCGCCGGCCCTTCGTTTTCGCAGACGCCGCTCAGCTCCGAGCTTTGGCTCATCGGCTGCGGCATTCTCGGCGTGGTCGCCGGGCATTGGCTGAGGCTGCCCGCCAAATACCTGCTCGGCCCGATGCTGGTGAGCGCGATCGTCCACGTCGCCGGCCTGAGCGCGGCGGTGCCGCCGGCCGAAATCGTCAATGCCGCGCAGCTCATCCTCGGCGTCACCATCGGCTGCCGCTTCGTGGGCACCGCGCCGCAGATCATCCTGCGCGTGCTGCTGCTGTCGGTCGGCTCGACGGTGATCCTGCTCGCGCTCACGTTGAGCTTCGCCTGGCTGGTGGCGCTGGTTTCAGTCCACGGCCACGTGCCGCTGATCCTCGCCTATTCGCCGGGCGGCCTCGCCGAGATGAGCCTGATCGCGCTGGCGCTTCATACGGAAGTCGCCTTCGTCGCGGCGCATCACATCATCCGGGTCTTCCTGGTGATGGTCTCGGCCGGGCCGATCTTCGGATTGATCGGCCGCCGCGAGAAGACTGCGCCGGCAGAATAGAGGGAGTTCAGCGCGCCGCGG
>NZ_JBIWYK010000733.1:0-1083 GCF_044752385.1 Allobosea sp. CER48
CGAGCTGGCGTTGCGCTGCAAGGCCTCGGCCAGCGCATCGAGGCCGGGTGCGGCCAGGGCCGCTTCATAGGCCTGCACGCGGCCATAGAACATCTGGCCGATCTTCTTCATCCGCTTCGGCACGGCGACGTCGCTGACGCCGCCATTGCGGAAGCCGAGTTCGAGATAGGCGAAGCAGGTATCGACGAGATCCTGCGCCAGATCGGAGGCTGGCGGCGGCAATTCGCGCAGACGCCGCAGAACGAGCAGGATATGGAGCGCAAGCGATTCGAAGCGGCCCTCGAAACTGTCGGGGATGCCGCCCGCAAGATAGAGCGCCGGTTGGCGCGACGCCTCGGCGATGCGTGCGAAGAGCGCATCCACAGGCGCGCGCCGCTGGTCGCGCTTACCGAATAACCCGAAAATCACCTGTTTGCCTCCGCCCGTCGCTGATGCGGGCGTCCTTGCCTTGCCAAAGCCATCCTCGGGCGTTACGCCAACCCTCACCCTTTTGACAAGCGGCTTGGTCCTCCCAGCCGTGCTCGCCTTGGATCGTGCCCGCATGGCCCACATCACCCGCCGCACGGCTCTGCTCGGAGCTCTTGCGACCACTTCCCTTTTGCTGGCCGGCTGCGGTCCAGATGCTGGCGGCTTTGTTCTTCCGACGTCCACCGGCATGAACGAGACCTTCTCCCGCGGCTTCGTGATGGATGAAGGGCTGGTCGCGCAGATCAAGCCGAGCATGGACGTCCAGTCGGTGCTGCAGATCCTCGGCACGCCTTCGACGACATCTACCGTCGGCAACCGCACCTTCTACTACATCAGCCAGACGATGCGCCGGCGCTTCCAGTTCCAGGATCCGCAGGTCATCGACCAGCAGGTGCTGGTGATCTATTTCAACAAGAGCTTCAAGGTCGAGCGCGTCGCCCATTACGGCCTGCAGGACGGCGTGATCTTCGACTTCATCAGCCGCACCACCGCGGCTGGCGGCGAGGAGCAGAGCTTCCTGCGCAACCTCTTCCGCGGCGTCACCAAGTTCAACCCGCTCGGCAGCTGAGCGGTTCCTCCGCTTCGCGAATGCAAAAACCCCGCGGCGTGCCGCGG
>NZ_JBIWYK010000734.1:0-1078 GCF_044752385.1 Allobosea sp. CER48
CGGAGAGGTCAAGGTCCGTCTCGCGACCAACGCGATCCGCCTCGATGCGCTGTCCCAACGTGTCGAGCAGATGCCGATGCGCGATGTCGATGCGGCGCCGGCACGGGCGGCTATCCATGAACTCACAGCCGAGGTCGGGCTGCTCGGCGATCTGATCCATCAGGTGGCGACCACGCTCGCCGATCACGAGACGGTGCTGGCACGCCTGCCGGAACCGGCCGCAGCGGCGGCGCCGGCCGTGCACGCCGCGCCGGAAGTCGTGCTCGATCCGGAGGCGGTGCGCCGTGCCAGGGCGGAGCAGATTGCTGCCGAGCGCGCCGCCGCGGCGAAGGCTGCGCGAGAAGCGGCTGAGGCCGAGCGCGCCGCGCTTATCGGCCGGGCGCTCAGCGAGGGGCGGCTGGAGGTCCATCTGCAGCCGATCGTCTCGCTGCCGCAGCGCCGCACCCGCGGCTATGAGGCGCTGCCGCGGCTGCGTCTCGACGAGGACACCCTGCTGCTGCCGCACGAGTTCATCGAGACGGTCGAGGCCCGTGGTTTCGGGCCCACGCTCGATGCGCTCGTCCTGACGCGCGCGCTGGCGATCGCCCGCCATCTCTCGTCGAAGGATGGCGACATCTTCGTCTCCTGCAATTTCAGCGCCGCGACCTGGAGTTCTTCGCGGGCGCTGGCGGCGCTGACGCGCATCCTCGACAAGTATCGCGATCATATCGGGCACCTCGTCGTCGAGATGCCGCAGGCCGTGTTCCGCTCGCTCGATCCGACCAGCCTCGGCCTGCTCGGATCGATGTCGGCGAATGGCGTGAGTTTCGCGCTCGACCAGCTCGTCGACCTGCGGCTTGACCCGCGGTCCCTGTTCGATCGCGGCGTCCGGTACATCAAGGCGCCGGCCGCGATGCTGCGCGACCATCTGGAGGGGAAGGTCACGAGCGACATCGCCGTGGGCGATCTTCCCGCCCTGCTCGGCCGCGCGTCGATCACCTTCGTCGCCGAGCAGGTCGAGGACAATCCGCTGGCTGCCGACATGATCGAACTCGGCGTCACGATGGGGCAGGGGACCGCCTTCTCGCCGCCCCGGCCG
>NZ_JBIWYK010000735.1:0-1075 GCF_044752385.1 Allobosea sp. CER48
GCCCGCCCTCGTCACCCGGGTTGCGGTCGTGCAGGGCCAGGATGTCACGCCCGGGCAGGAGCTGATCAGCTTGCGCTCGCCGGCACTCGACGAAGCCCTCAGGGAAACCCGCATCCAGCTCCAGCTGAACGGGATGAGGCTCGCGCGGCGGGCCGGCGACGAGCTCGACCGCGAAGAGACCATCGTGCTGGAGAACGAGCGTACCGCCTTGCAGGGGCGGCTCGAGGGGCTGGTGCGCGAGGCCGAGCAGCTCACGGTCACGGCTCCGATGGCCGGACATGTGCTGGAGCTCGGCACCGGCCTGCACCCCGGCCGCTGGGTCAACCCGCGCGAGCAACTGGCCCTCGTCGGCAGGCCGGAGCAACTGGCGGCGCGAGGTTATGTCGCCGAGAAGGATCTCTGGCGTGTCCAGGCGCATGCAGACGCCACCTTCATCCCGGAGATGCCGACGCGGCCGGCGGTCTCGCTGCAGCTCGACGCCGTCTCGCTGGCCGGCGTCGCGACGCTCGACCTGTCGGAACTGGCCTCGACCCATGGCGGACGCGTCGCGGCGGTCGAGGACCAGCAGCGCCGCCTGGTGCCGAAGGCCGGCGCGTTCCTGGCCGTCTTCAAGGCAGCGGCAAGCGAGACCGACCCGGCCCCGGAGCGGGCGGTGCGGGGGCTAATTCATCTGCGTGGCGAGGCCGAGAGCATTGCCGCAGGGGCCTGGCGGCAGGTGCTCAAGGTGCTGGTCAGGGAGAGCGGCGCCTGAGCCGCGGGAACGAGGATGTTCGGGGAGCCCGCGGCGGCTTCCTGGCGAAAGCCGAAGCGATGACCTGAGCGCGGAGATCGCGACGCAAGTTTTCAGATCCTGAAAGGGATGAGAAGCCCATGTCGAAAGAGCTGCCCAAGCGCTGGCGCAAGCGGAAGATGGCCGAGGCCGAGACGAAGGCCGGTTCGGCGCGGCTCGGTCTCAAGGCCTCCGTATCCTACCTGCTGCTCGAGCAGCGGATGGTCTTCGACGGCGCAGCGGTCGATACCGCCGCCCATGTTGCCGCCGCCGACCCGGCCGTGCCGGCAGCCCTGCCCGGCGAGT
>NZ_JBIWYK010000736.1:0-1073 GCF_044752385.1 Allobosea sp. CER48
TTGATCGCGCGCAAACTCCTGATCAAACAGGTTGATATTGGCCTCATCATTGAGCCGCAGGGCGCGGTCATCGATGTTCGTCGAACCGACCGAGGTCCAGATATCGTCGACAATGATCAGCTTGCAGTGGAAGAAAGTCGGTTGAAATTCGCTGATCTTGATGCCCGCCCGAAGCAAATCGCCCCACAGGTGACGCGACGCCTTCCTAACGATGCGCGCGTCAGTTTGTGGACCCGGTACGATGATCTGAACGTCGACGCCTCGCTTGCGGGCTTCGAGGAGCTGCTGCCGTGTCAACTCGTCGGGCACAAAGTATGGTGTCGCGATGCGGATGTTCTTCTGAGCGGCGGCGAAGGCCGTCATCAGCATCAGATGCATGACATTGCGCTGCTGGGTCGAGCTGACGACAACCTGAGTTTCTCGCTGGCCGACAGGGCTTATTTGGGGAAAAAAACGCTCGCCCAGCAGTAGCTCGCCTGTCGCTTCAATCCAGTGTTCCGCAAATGCAGCCTGGAATTCTGCCGCTGCGGGCCCCTCCACGCGATAGTGATTGTCGCGCCATTCGTTGCGCGAACGAGCATCGCCATTCCACTCATCGGCAATGCCTACGCCGCCGGTAAAGGCTATTCGGCCGTCTACGACCAGCAATTTTCGATGGGTGCGGTTGTTTACGCGATCAAGCGTGTACCAAGCCACCGGTCGGAACCGTACGACCTCAACACCTGCATCCTGCATTTGCTTGATCAACTTCTCGTCCATCGGCAGGCTGCCGACCCAGTCGAGCAGGACCTTCACGCTCAGTCCTTCACGGGCTTTGACCGAGAGCGCCTCGGCGAACTCCTCCGCGATGGAACCACGCCAATAGATGTACGTCTCAAAAGTTATAGTCTGTCTCGCCTCGCGGATAGCGCGCAACATGGCCGGAAAAATCCGAATTCCGTTGACGAGAGGGTCGACTTTGTTTCCGGGGATGTAGTTCGACCCGAAAAGGGCGCCCATCGATGTCTTTAGCTGGTCATCAGAGGAAGCCAGATGATGCGGCAGGGGCTGCCTCAGTTCCTGAGGCTCCGGCA
>NZ_JBIWYK010000737.1:0-1070 GCF_044752385.1 Allobosea sp. CER48
TCGGCGCCTCACCGGCTTGCGGCCGCCCGGCATCACGAAGACGGTGATGCGCTCCGAGATGACGGCCGGATCGTGCGGCACGTGGTTCTCGTCGGCGAGCAGGAGCTGCAGCGTATGCCTGCCGGGCGGCAAGGTGATGCGCCGCTCCGTCTGGCCACCGCCGAGATGGATATGGTTGAGGTCGGAGGGGATAGGCTCGTCGAGCGCAGGTGTCGGCACATCGACAAGCAGGTGGTGGTGCCCGGTGTTCGGCTTGGCGACGCCAGCCGGCGCGACACCCATGTTGCGCAGGCCGAAGCGGATCGTCGAGTTCGGAAAGATCGTCTCTCCATCCTTCGGATAGATGAAGTAGACGACGGCGTCGTTGGGCGAAGCTGTACGCGGGCGCCCCGCTCCCGCAGCCGGGGCCGCGGGCGCCGCGGGGCCGGCCTGCGCCGCATCGACGACGCGTACCCGGATACGCTCGGACATCACCGGAGGGTCATGCGGAACATGCTCGTGATCGCCCAGGAGGAGCTGCAGCGTGTGCTCGCCGGGCGGGAGCGAGAGCTCGACCTCGGTCTGGCCCCGGCCGAAATGCAGATGGTTGAAATCGCTGGGGATCTCGCGGTCGAGCGGCGGAACCTCCGTGTCGACGAGCAGGTGGTGGTGACCGCCATTGGGGCTCGCCGTGCCGGCCGGCGTAATGGCGATGCCGTCGATGCCGAAGCGTATCTTGGCACGGGCCGGAATCGTCGCGCCGTCCTTGAGGTCGATGAAAAAGACCCGGGCGCCGGGCGCAGCCGCGGAGCGCGGCTTCTCGGCCGCATCGGCCGCGACCTCGACGGTGATCCGCTCGGACATGACCGGCGGGTCATGCGGCACGTGGTTGTGATCGGCGAAGAGAAGCTGGAGCGTGTGCCGGCCGGGTGTCAGCGCGATCTCGGCTTCGGTTTGCCCGCCGCCGAAATGGATGTGGTTGAAGTCGCTCGGAATCGGCTGGTCGAGGGCCGGCAACTCGGTATCGATCAGCAGGTGATGGTGCCCGGCGTTGCGCCTGGCCTGCCCGGCGGGCGCGATCTCCATGCCGC
>NZ_JBIWYK010000738.1:0-1065 GCF_044752385.1 Allobosea sp. CER48
TGGCGGTTTACAGCACGTCACCCGCGACGGCGCAGGGCGATACCACGCGTCCCCAGCTGATGCTGGACCGGCTGACGCAGAGCCAGCGCTCGTTCACCAATGCGGTCGGCCTCGACGGCAACAATGCGACCTCGAGCACGACGATCGCGACCTTCGTCCAGCGCGTGGTCTCTTCGCAGGGGCAGGCGGTGGAGGCGGCCAAGCGCCTCGACGAGGGACAGCAGGTCGCGCTCGCCTCGATCCAGAGCCGTTTCCAGGAAACCGCACAGGTCAATGTCGACCAGGAAATGTCGATGCTGATCGAGCTGCAGAACGCCTACGCCGCCAATGCCCGCATCATCTCCACCGTGAAGGAGATGATGGACGTGCTGATGAGAGTGTGAGCCCGTCATGACCATCACCTCCTACGGAACCGGGGCCTATCGCGCGGCCAAGCCCAGCGAGTTCGTCTCGACCCGCGCGCAGTTCGACGATCTCACGCGCCAGCTGGATACGAAGAAGCGCAGCACAAGCTATGGCGACCTCGGCATCGACCGGCGCGTCAGCCTGGATCTCAATGCCAAGCTCTCCAACATCGATTCCTGGTTGAGCGGCATCGACCTGAGCAGCGTGAACCTGAAGCTGCAATCGCAGGCGGTCGAGAACTTCTCGAAGCTGGCCAGCGAGACCCGAAACGACACTCGCTCGAACAGCTATGTGCCGAGCGCCAGCGGGCGCTCTGCGCCCCAGGTGCTGGCGGAAGAGAAGTTCAAGCAGACGCTCGACCTGCTGAACGTCGCGGTGAACGGACGCTACCTGTTTTCGGGCAAGACCTCCGATACCGAACCGGCGATCGGCTTCGACGAGATCATGAACGGCGACGGTGCGGGCAAGGCCGGACTGAAGCAACTGATCGATGAACGCCGGCAGGCGGATCTCGGTTCGGGCACGGGGCGTCTGACGACCGGCGGCACAGGCACGACGGCGACGATCGCCGAAGAGGCGACCGTCCACCCCTACGGTTTCAAGATTGCCGGGGTTTCCGGCAGCTCCGCCGCCCTGGCGACGACCTTCAACGCGGGTCCG
>NZ_JBIWYK010000739.1:0-1065 GCF_044752385.1 Allobosea sp. CER48
GTTGGCTCGGCCTCTCCGCCCGGCCCGGACACGCCATTGACTGGGAACCCGGAGAGTACGGGGACCATAGCGAGGCTCTGGTCATCAGCCAAACGAATGGTTATGATGTCACTCAACACTGATATTGATGAACAGTGAATGGGGACCGACAATGGCTCATGTGCTCGACGCCGATCAGCTCAAGACCTTCGTCGCCATCGCTGATACCGGCTCCTTCACCCGTGCCGCCGAGATCGTCTTCAAGACCCAGTCGGCCGTTTCCATGCAGATGAAGCGCCTCGAGGAGCGCGTCGGCCGTCCGCTTTTCGGCCGCGATGGCCGCCATGCCAAGCTCACGGAAGACGGCGAGCGACTGCTCGACTATGCCCGCCGCATCGTGCGGCTTAACCTGGAATGCGTGGCGTCCTTCGCCGATGCCGACCTCAAGGGGCGCATCCGGCTGGGCGTGCCCGACGATTATGCCGACCGCTACCTGCCGGAGATCCTGGCCCGCTTCGCGCACTCGAATCCGCGGGCGGAGGTCACCGTGGTCTGCGAGCCAACGCCGATGCTGGCGGAGCGGATCGCGACCGGCGACATCGACCTCGCGATCATCACCCATGTCGAAAGCCGTGGCCAGGGCGAGATCATCCGCATCGAGCCCCTGCTTTGGGTCACATCGGCGCGCCATGGCGTGCATGAGCAGGACCCGCTGCCGCTGGCGCTGGGAAGGCCGACCTGCAACTGGCGGCAGGCTGCGGTGGATGCGCTGGAATCGAAGGGACGCCGCTTCCGCGTGCTCTATGCGAGCTGGAACTCGACGGCGGTCGGTGCCGCTGTTCTCGCGGGGCTCGCCGTATCGGTGCTGCCGGAAAGCGCGGTGCGGCCGGGCATGCGGATCCTCGGGCCGTCAGAAGGCTTCGCCACCCTGCCCTCCTGCAAGATCGGATTGCTGCGCACGCGCTTCGACCCTTCGGTTCTGTCGAACGCGCTGGCCGAGCACATCATCCAGAGCCTGGACAATCTCGCGAGCTTCAAGGTGGCGGCGGAGTAGCCCGGACCGCCCCTGAAAGCGTGGCCGAGGCT
>NZ_JBIWYK010000740.1:0-1060 GCF_044752385.1 Allobosea sp. CER48
CGGTTCCGCCCATCAGGCCGGCGAGGCGACGGACGATCGCCAGGCCGAGGCCCGCGCCGGCCTGCCGTGCACCGCCCTGCTCCAGCTGCTCGAACTCGCCGAAGATGTCGTCGAGCCTGTCGGCGGGGATGCCGGGGCCGGTATCGGCCACCACGAATTCAACACCCTCGGCAGCAAAGCGCAGACTCAGGCCAACCCCGCCGGCCTCGGTGAACTTCACGGCGTTGCCGACAAGGTTGAGCAGGATCTGGCGGAGCCTGTCGCGGTCGCCGACGAGGCGGGTCGGAACGTCCGGCGCGATATGGGCGGCAAGCTCGATGCCCTTGGCCTGCGCGCGCGGCGCCACGAGCTCGGCGACGGTCTCGACGAGCTGGACGACATCGAACGGCTCCTCGATGAGCTCGAGCTTGCCGGCCTCGACCTTGGCGACATCGAGGATGTCGTCGACGAGGGCGAGCAGCGCTTCGCCGGAAATCCGCAGCGCCGCGATGTAGGTCGCCTGCTCGGCATTGGGGCCGGTGTCCGAAAGGAGATCGGCCATGCCGAGAATGCCGTTGAGCGGGGTACGGAATTCATGGCTCACGGTTGCCAGGAAACGCGACTTCGCCTCGCTCGCCGCTTCAGCCCGGGCGCGCGCTTCGACAAGCGCGTCCTCTCCGGCGATCCGGCCCGAAATATCGCGACCGACGCGCTGGATGAGCGTGCGGCCGTCCGGATCGAGGACGGCGGTCTCGACCCAGGAGATCCAGCGCTCGCCTTCATAGGTCGCGAGGCACTCGTCGAAGCTGCGCGCCCCGCCCTCGAGCAGCTGAATGGGGCGGCTGGCTAGCTGCGGCAGCTGCATCCTGCTGCCGACGAGCTCGACCTCGTCGATGCCGAACAGGGCCGCATACGCCCGGTTGGCATAGACGATACGCGCCCCGTCGCGCCGGACGATGAGGTCGCCCTGAGCCTCGATCAGGCTGCGGTAGCGCTCCTCGCTATCGGCGAGGCCCCAGAGACGATCGTTGAGATGCTCGGTTTCGCGCACAAGCGCCGCCACCTGCCCGCGCAGCCGGCT
>NZ_JBIWYK010000741.1:0-1059 GCF_044752385.1 Allobosea sp. CER48
GGATCAGCGCCACATCGTCGACCCGACCGGCCATATCGGCCGGCAAGACGGCCACGATCTTGGCCATGGCATCGCGCGCGGCAAGGGCGAGCGTGCCGTCGGCGCGGTCCGCCACCCAGCGCGAGCCCAGCACCAGCGCCTCGATCTCCTCTTCGCTGAACATGAGCGGAGGCAGCATGAAACCCGGCTTCAGCACGTAGCCCAGCCCGGGCTCACCCTCGATCGGCGCGCCCTGCCCCTGCAGCGTGACGATATCACGATAAAGCGTGCGGATGCTGACGCCGAGCTCGGTGGCAAGCCTGCGCCCGGAGACCGGGCGGCGGTGCCGGCGCAACAGCTGGACGAGATCGAGCAGGCGCTGCGCGCGCGACACGCCTGCGGTCCTCAGCCCGGCAGGTCGCCCGCCCTGATCCGCACGACGCCGAGCTCGTCCATCTCGGCCCAGGCCCGGGCCAGCGATCCGTCCAGGTCGATGGCGCGGCAGGCATCATCGACGACATAGGTCTCGAAACCGGCCCTGGCGGCGTCCTGCGCCGTCCAGCTCACGCAGAAGTCGGTGGCCAGCCCGGCGATGACCACGCGCAACATGCCGCGCTCCCGCAGATAGCCGGTCAGGCCGGTGGGCGTGCGGCGATCGGCCTCGATGAAGCCGGAATAGCTGTCGACGTCGCGGCGGTGGCCCTTGCGGATGATGGTCTGCACATGCGGCAATGCGAGGCCCGCATGAAACTCCGCGCCCTTCGTGCCTTGCACGCAATGGTCCGGCCAAAGCACCTGCTGCCCATAGGACATCTCGACCACGTCGAACGGCTTCCGGCCGACATGGCTCGAAGCGAAGGAAGCATGCCCGGGCGGATGCCAGTCCTGCGTCATCACGACATTGGCGAAGCGTTTCGCGAACCCGTTGATGACCGGAACCACCTCGTCGCCCCTGGCAACGGCGAGGGCGCCGCCGGGGCAGAAATCGTTCTGGACATCGACGACAAGGAGAACGGTACGCTCGTCGACCACGGGTATCTCCTGTGCCTTGCCGGTCCGCGATGCAGCGGTCGCGCCCAG
>NZ_JBIWYK010000742.1:0-1053 GCF_044752385.1 Allobosea sp. CER48
GCTACGGCATGATCGGCATGGCGCTCGCCATCGGTACGACCGTGGTGTTCTTCCCGCCGGCCGGCTTCTCCGGCTGGTTGCTCGTCGTCCTCGGCATCGCGATCGGCGGCGGCATCGGCGCCTACATGGCCAAGCGCGTGCAGATGACGCAGATGCCGCAGCTCGTCGCCTTCTTCCACTCGCTGGTCGGCCTGGCCGCGGTGCTGGTCGCGGCGGCCGCGCTCTATGCGCCGGAAGCCTTCGGAATCGGCCATGTCGGCGCGATCAAGGGCGCGAGCCTGTTCGAGATGGCGCTGGGCGTCGCGATCGGCGCGATCACCTTCACCGGCTCGATCATCGCCTTCCTGAAGCTCGACGGGCGGATGAGCGGCAAGCCGATCATGCTGCCGCAGCGCCACGGCATCAATATCGGCCTCGGCATCGCGCTCGTCGTCCTGCTCGCGATCTTCATCAAGAGCGAGAGCCACGGCGTCTTCTGGCTGATCGTCGTGGTCTCGCTGGTGCTCGGCATCCTGCTGATCATTCCGATCGGCGGCGCCGACATGCCCGTCGTGGTCTCGATGCTGAACTCGTATTCCGGCTGGGCCGCGGCCGGCATCGGCTTCACGCTCGGCAACATGGCGCTGATCATCACCGGCGCGCTCGTCGGCTCGTCCGGCGCGATCCTGTCCTACATCATGTGCAAGGCGATGAACCGAAGCTTCATCTCGGTCATCCTCGGCGGTTTCGGCGGCGATGACGCCGCGGCCGGCGCCGGCGGAGCGGTCGAGGCGCGGCCGGTCAAGCAGGGCTCGCCTGATGATGCGGCCTACATCATGAAGAACGCCGGCAAGGTCATCATCGTGCCGGGGTACGGCATGGCGGTGGCGCAGGCGCAGCACACGCTGCGCGAGATGGCCGACCTGCTCAAGAAGGAAGGCGTCGAGGTCAAGTACGCCATCCATCCGGTCGCAGGCCGCATGCCCGGCCACATGAACGTGCTGCTGGCGGAAGCCAACGTGCCCTATGACGAGGTCTTCGAACTCGAGGACATCAACTCGGAATTCGGGCAGG
>NZ_JBIWYK010000743.1:0-1049 GCF_044752385.1 Allobosea sp. CER48
ATCGGAATTGCCGATATTAACGTCCGTGCTCGTATTGTTTGACAAACAGAACGATTGGACCTACAAGGCGAATACGCGCCGATTTGAGCCACCAGCTTGCGGGCGCGAAATAAGTGCAGCTAAAGCGTGGGGCCAAGGACGCCACCCGTCCCGATCCCTCGCATCATCGCTAGAGGGGTCATCTCATGATCAACATCACCCGACGTTTTGCGATCGCGGCGGTTGCTGCAGCGGGGCTCGCGGCCCCTGCCTTGGCGCAGGCGCCGAAGGAGATCCGGCTCGACTATGCCACCTACAATCCCGTCAGCCTGGTGCTGAAGGAGCGCGGCATTCTGGAGAAGGCGCTTGAGGCCGACGGCATCAAGGTCCGCTGGGTGCTGTCGGCCGGATCGAACAAGGCGCTCGAATTCCTCAATGCCGGCTCGATCGATTTCGGCTCGACGGCCGGCGCTGCCGCGCTGATCGGCAAGATCAACGGCAACCCGATCAAGTCGGTCTACGTCTATTCGCGTCCGGAATGGACGGCGCTCGTCACCGGCGCCAAAAGCGAGATCACGAAGGTCGCCGACCTGAAGGGCAGGCGCGTCGCCGTCACGCGCGGCACCGATCCGCACATCTTCCTTGTGCGCGCGCTCGCGGATGCCAGACTGACCGAGAAGGACGTCAAGCTCGTCCTCCTGCAGCACGCAGATGGTCGTCTGGCGCTGGAGCGCGGCGATGTCGAGGCCTGGGCAGGGCTCGATCCGCTGATGGCGGCGGCGGAAGTCGAGAGCGGCGCGAAGCTGTTCTACCGCAAGGCCGAGGACAACACCTGGGGCATCCTCAACGTCCGCGAAGCCTTCGCCAAGGAGAACCCGGCTCTGGTGCGCAAGGTGATCGCGGCCTATGAGCAGGCGCGCGCGTATGCACTGGCCAACCCAGCCGAGCTGAACAAGGCGCTCGTCGAATATACCAAGCTCTCCGAGCCGGTGATCGAGCGCCAGCTGACCCGCACCGAACTCACCCATTCCGCCATCGGGCAAGCGCAGATCGACAGCATCACCGCCGCT
>NZ_JBIWYK010000744.1:0-1048 GCF_044752385.1 Allobosea sp. CER48
TCAAGGCGGGGGCCGCGCCGCTGGTGAGCGCCCGCAACGTCCATAAGTCCTTCGGCGCCAACGAGGTGCTGAAGGGCATCGACCTCGACGTTTCGCCCGGCGAGGTCGTCGTGGTCCTCGGGCCTTCGGGCTCCGGCAAATCGACCTTCCTGCGCTGCATCAACCATCTCGAGGCGATCGACCGCGGCTCGATCATGGTGGCCGGCGAGCAGATCGGCTACCGGCTCTCGGGCGAGCGGCTGGTCAAGCTGTCGGACCGGGCGATCGCGGCACAGCGACGGCAGATCGGCATGGTCTTCCAGCAGTTCAACCTCTACCCGCACATGACGGCGCTGGAGAACATCATCGAGGCGCCCGTCGGCGTCCACGGCCACAGCCGCAAGGAAGCCACCGACTACGCCATGGAGCTGCTCGGCCGTATCGGGCTGACCGAAAAGGCGCATGCCTATCCGCGTCAGCTCTCAGGCGGCCAGCAGCAGCGCGTTGCCATCGCGCGGGCGCTCGCGATCCGGCCGAAGCTGATGCTGTTCGACGAGCCGACCTCGGCGCTCGACCCGGAACTCGTCGGCGAAGTCCTGGCGACGATGCGCGATCTGGCCGTGCAGGGACTGACGATGATCGTCGTCACCCATGAAATCGGCTTCGCGCGCGAGGCGGCCGATCGCGTCGTCTTCATGGACGGCGGCATCGTCGTCGAGCAGGGCCCCCCGGGCGAGGTCCTGGCCGATCCGAAGCATCCGCGCACCCGCCTCTTCCTCAGCCGCTTCATTCGCGAGGCGGCCTGAGGTCGGACGCATTCATGAGGAGCGACAGTTTACGAGCTGTCGCGGCAACCCCGGCGCTGCGGAGAGACCTGCCGAAGATCAGTGGCCCTTGTCGAGGAAGGCCCGGATCATCGCCGTCGTGGCGGTGGGGTTTTCCTCCATGATCCAGTGGCCTGAATCCGGGATGATACCCTCGCTGACATCCGCCGCGGCGGCCCGCATCACCACCGCCATGGCCGGGCCGAAGGACTTCTCTCCACCGATCGCCAGGACCGGCATGGCGA
>NZ_JBIWYK010000745.1:0-1044 GCF_044752385.1 Allobosea sp. CER48
CCACGGCCTGCCCGGCCATGTCCATGACGTGACGCCCGACGGCACGAGTTGGTACCAGACGGGCAAGGGCCGGCTCGTGATCGGCACCGGCCTGCTTCTCGCGGCAGCCTACGCCGCGCGCCTGCTCTGGGCGGATATCGGCCATTGGGCCTTTATCCTGGCCTGCCTCGTCGGCGTCGTGCCAGTGGCGAGGCGCGCCTTTGCAGCGGCGCGCGCCGGCATCCCTTTCACCATCGAGATGCTGATGACGATCGCCGCCATCGGCGCGCTCTTCATCGGCGCCGCCGAGGAAGCTGCATTGGTCGTCTTCCTCTTCGCGGTCGGAGAGGTGCTGGAAGGCGTCGCGGCCGATCGTGCCCGCGCCTCGATCCGGGCTCTGGGCGATCTCGTTCCGAAGACGGCTCTCGTCGAGGAGAACGGCGCGACCCGTCAGGTCGATGCCGCGGGCCTGAGCATCGGTCAGATCGTCCTGGTCCGCCCGGGCGACCGTATCCCGGCCGACGGCGAGATCACCGACGGCGTCTCCGGCATCGACGAGAGCCCTGTCACCGGCGAATCCGTGCCCAGGACGAAGGGCGTCGGAGAGCCCGTCTTCGCCGGCTCGGTCAACCGCGAGGCCGCCCTGCGCGTGCGCGTCGACAAGGCGGCCGAGGACAACACCATTGCCCGCATCATCCGCCTCGTCGAGGAAGCGCAGGAGGCGCGCGCGCCGACCGAACGCTTCATCGACCGCTTCTCGCGCTGGTACATGCCGGCGATCGTCGGCCTTGCCTTGCTCGTCGCACTGGCCCCGCCGCTGCTGTTCGGCGCCGAATGGTCGGTCTGGACCTACCGCGCGCTGGCGCTGCTGCTGATCGGCTGCCCCTGTGCGCTCGTCATCTCGGTCCCCGCCTCGATCGCGGCCGCTCTTTCGGCCGGCGCCCGGCAGGGCCTGCTGATGAAGGGCGGGATCGTCATCGAGACGGCCGCCAGGACCGGGCTCGTCGCCTTCGACAAGACCGGCACCCTCACGCAGGGCAAGCCGCGCGTGACCGATGTCGTGGC
>NZ_JBIWYK010000746.1:0-1031 GCF_044752385.1 Allobosea sp. CER48
AGGCTGGGTCGTCGGCATCGAGCCGGGCGATCAACGCGGCGGTGCGCTCCTGCGGTATCTCCTGAAGCCGGTTCGACAGGGCGATGGCGAAACCGGCTTCTGCCGCGATCTTGCTCAGGGCTTGTCGCTCACGCTGCTTCAGCGCCAGAGTCGCGAGGATCGGGAGCAGGGCGTCGCGGGTCGGCAAGGCAGGAAGGACGCGTCCATCGTGGACAACATCCGAGCCGAGCAGTACGCCGCCATTGGCCTCGAAGCCGACGACGATGCGCGCGTCTTCCGCGATGGCCTGTTGCATGCCGGCGATGACATAGGGCGAGCCGACCCTTGTGCGCAGCACGCGCCTGAAAAGTCCGGGGCGGTCCAGGGCGGAGTTCGAGGTGACAGGCGTCACGATCGCGTCGGCGCCGAGAAACCGGGCCGTCAGAGCACCGACCAGGTCGCCGCGGAGGAAATTTCCGGCCTCGTCGGCGATGAGAGGGCGATCGGCATCGCCATCGGTCGAGACGATCGCATCGAGCGGCTGTTCGGCCGCCCATCGCCGCGCCAGTGCCTCGTCCTCCGGGCGCAGGGCTTCGGTATCGACAGGGATGAAGCGGTCACTGCGCCCGAGCGGCACGGGCCTGGCGCCGAGGGCGGCCAGCACGTCGCAGATCGCGTCCCGCCCGACGGAGGAATGCTGGTAGACTCCGACCGCCAGGCCGGCGAGCGCTGCGGGGCCGAAGAAGCTCACATAGCGCGCCTCGTAGGCGGTCAGGGCGTCCAAGGCCGTGGTTCGTGCCCGCAGGGCTGGGACCGTGCCCAGCCCGAGGCGGGCATGGCAGGCGAGGATCCGCGCCTCGTCAGCCTTATCGATCTCGCCTGTCGAGCGGTAGAACTTCAAGCCGTTGCGATCGTCGGGAATATGGCTGCCTGTGACCATGACGGCGGCCGCGCCGCGCGTCATCGCCGCCAGCGCCAGCGCCGGCGTCGGCAGTGCGCCGCAGTCGACCGGAACGAGGCCGGCATCGGCGATAGCCTGGGCGACCTGGGTG
>NZ_JBIWYK010000747.1:0-1031 GCF_044752385.1 Allobosea sp. CER48
GCGGCTCCCATTCCTGCCGAACATGCTCTAGAAGCCGGCCGAACAGGAGTATTCCCATGGCCATCGACGCCTCGACCTTGCAGCTCGGCCAGAGCAGCGCCCTGCCGGCCTCCCCCGAGGAGGCGCGGCTCGACCGCGTGCCCAATCCCCATGCCGGCACGCGCTATCTCACCCGCTTCACCTGTCCGGAATTCACCTCGATCTGCCCGGTCACCGGCCAGCCGGATTTCGGCATCCTCGTCATCGACTATCTGCCGGGCCAGTGGCTGGTGGAATCGAAGTCGCTGAAGCTCTATCTCGGCGCCTTCCGGAATCACGGCGCCTTCCACGAGGACTGCACCGTTTCGATCGGCAAGACGCTTGCCGAGCTGCTCGAGCCGGAATGGTTCCGCATCGGCGGCTACTGGTATCCGCGCGGCGGCATCCCGATCGACGTGTTCTGGCAGACGGGCGAGCCGCCGAAGGGCCTGTGGCTTCCCGACCAGGGCGTCGCGCCCTATCGCGGCCGCTGAGGCAGGAGACCGGGCGGCGTGGCCTACGTGATCGGCCAACTGCTGGAAGCCGGGCTGCTGCACGAAGATGTGAATACCGTGGTGGGCCGTGGCCTGGCCCGCTACACCGAAGAGCCGGTCATGACCGACGGCGCGCTGCGCTGGCGCGACGGCCCGGCCACCAGCGGCGATACCGCCGTGCTGGCGCCGGCATCGGCGCCGTTCTCGGCCGAAGGCGGCCTGCGGCTGATGGCGGGCAACCTGGGGCGTGGCGTGATCAAGGTCTCGGCCGTGGCCGACGCGCATCGCATCGTGCAGGCCCCGGCGCGCGTGTTCGATTCGCAGGAGGCGCTGCAGGCGGCGTTCGAGGCCGACGAACTCAATCGCGATGTGGTGGCGGTGGTGCGCTTCCAGGGCCCGAATGCCAACGGCATGCCCGAACTGCACCGGCTGACCCCGGCGCTGGGCGCGCTGCAGGACGCCGGCCACAAGGTGGCGCTGGTCACCGATGGCCGCATGTCGGGAGCGTCGGGCAAGGTG
>NZ_JBIWYK010000748.1:0-1016 GCF_044752385.1 Allobosea sp. CER48
GGCGTGCCGGAGAGCTTCACCATCGTCGCCCAATCCCCGCTCGAGGACCTTGCTCACATCGAGAGCGTCGTCTGCGTGCCGACCTTCAAGCGCCCCGACATGCTCGAAGAGACGCTGCGCTCGCTGGCCCGACAGCAGGGCGGGCATGATTTCGCGGTTATCGTCGTAGAGAACGAGGGCGGCGAACGTGCCGGCGCGAGGCGGGCAAGCGAATTGCACGCGGCCGGGCTGTTCAAGGGCCTCGTCATCGTCGAGCCGCGCCAAGGCAACTGCAAGGCCTATAACGCCGCGTGGCGCTGCGCGCTGACGCGTTTCCCCGCGCTTCGGCAGGTTCTGGGCATCGATGACGACGAGCAGGCCGAGCCGGGCTGGCTCGACGCTTTCCTCGAATCCGCCGCCTCGAGCCCGGCGGAGCTGTTCGGTGGGTCGGTTATCCCTGTCTTTGCGGATTCCGCGCGTTCCTGGCTGTCGGCCCACCCCGTATTCCGGTCGCACTATGACGCCTCCGGCCCGGTTCCGATGCTGTATTCGAGTGCGAACTACCTGATCCGCCGGACGGTGCTGGAGCGGCTCGGCTTCCCCTTCCTGGACGAGAGCTTCGATTTCACGGGTGGAGGCGATACCGATTTCTTCACGCGGGCCAAGGCCGCCGGCTTCCGCTTCTGGTGGGTGCAGGAGGCCGCCCAACGCGAGACCATGCCGGCGCGGCGAAGCTCCTTCGACTGGATTGCCGCGCGCGGGCTGCGCAACGGAGCGATCTCGGCCGCAATCGAGCGTCGACAGCATCCCGGGCTTGCCGGCCGCCTGCGCGTGCTGGCGAAATCCCTTGCGCTGCTGGGCGCCGCCCTGCCGCGCGGCATCGCCCTCGGCCTCAAGACCCGCTCCGGTCTCATCGGACTTTATCACGCGCAGGTCGCGGTCGGCCGGCTGATGTCGGAATTCGGCGTCGCCAACGAGCAATACCGGAAGCCCGAGACGAACTGATCCGCCAGCCCTGCCGAGCCAGGAGCGTCAGG
>NZ_JBIWYK010000749.1:0-1013 GCF_044752385.1 Allobosea sp. CER48
CGCGATGGCGCGCGCAGCGGCCGCGGTCGAACGCGGCGATCATGCCGCCGCGCTCGCGATCTGGGGGCCGCTGGCGCATGCCGGCATCGGCCGGGCGCAGAACAATATCGGCGCCTGTTTCGCCGAGGGGCTCGGCGTCGAGCGTGACCCTGCCCTGGCGCTGCGCTGGCTGACGCTGTCTGCCGGGAACGGCGACCCGGTCGGGCAACGCAATCTTGCGGCCCTGCACTTCAAGGGCGATGGCGTCGAGCAGAGCGACGACGAGGCGCTGAGGCTCTACCGCCTCGCCGCCGAACAGGGGGACGCGCCGGCGCAGGACATGCTCTCGTGGATGTTGCTGGAAGGTGGGCGCGTCACGGATCGGGCAGAAGCATTGCGCTGGGCTCGGGCTGCGGCAGAAGGCGGCATCGCCACCAGCATGACCAGGCTCGGCATGATGCATCACGATGCGCTGGGCGTGGAGCGCGACGCCGCGCTGGCCGCGCAGTGGTGGCAGCAGGGCATGATGGCGGGCGACCCAGACTCCGAGGCGATGCTCGGTGCAGCCACCCTGCTCGGCCAGGGCGTGCCGCTGGATGCCGGCCGCGCGCTCACCCTCCTGCTGTCGGCGGAGAGCAAGGGCAGCCTGCTCGCCGCTCCCTTCGTCAAGGCTGCGCGGGACGCTGCCTCCATTGCGGAGGCAGCGCCGTGATCATCGGAACCGCCGGCCATATCGATCACGGCAAGACCTCGCTCGTGCGGCGGCTGACCGGGGTCGATACCGATCGCCTGAAGGAGGAGAAGGCGCGAGGCATCTCGATCGCGCTCGGCTTCGCTTACTGGCCACAGGCCGATGGCAGCGTCATCGGCTTCATCGACGTGCCCGGCCATGAAAAGTTCGTCCATACGATGCTGGCAGGCGCGTCCGGCATCGACCTCATGCTGCTCGTCGTCGCGGCCGATGACGGGGTGATGCCGCAGACGCGGGAGCATGTCGCGATCGCCCGCCTCCTCGGCATCGAACATGCTGTCGT
>NZ_JBIWYK010000750.1:0-1011 GCF_044752385.1 Allobosea sp. CER48
TTCATGCGCTTTTCCGGCACCGAGAACTACGTCGCGACCGAGGACCTTACCGTCGCGGTCAATGCCGCGATCCGGCTGGAGCGCCCGCTTCTGGTCAAGGGCGAGCCGGGAACGGGGAAGACCGTGCTGGCGGAGGAGGTGGCGGCTGCGCTCGGGGCGCCGCTCATCACCTGGCACATCAAATCGACGACCAAGGCGCAGCAGGGTCTCTACGAATACGACGCGGTCAGCCGCCTGCGCGACAGCCAACTCGGCGACCCCCGCGTCTCCGACATCGCCAACTACATCAAGCGCGGCAAACTCTGGGAGGCCTTCGCCTCGCCGGTGCGGCCGGTGCTGCTGATCGACGAGATCGACAAAGCCGATATCGAGTTTCCGAACGACCTGCTGCTCGAACTCGACCGCATGGAGTTCCACGTCTACGAGACAGGCGAGACCATCAGGGCGGCGCAGCGGCCGGTGATGATCATCACCTCCAACAACGAGAAGGAGCTGCCGGACGCCTTCCTGCGGCGCTGCTTCTTCCACTACATCCGCTTCCCCGATGCCGAGACGATGCAGGCGATCGTCGAGGTGCATTTCCCCGGCATCAAGAAGCGGCTGATGGAGGAGGCGCTGCGTCTCTTCTTCGAGGTGCGCGAGGTGCCGGGCATCAAGAAGAAGCCATCCACCTCGGAGTTGCTCGACTGGCTGAAGCTGCTGGTGGCCGAGGATATCGGGCCGGAAGTGCTGCGCGAGCGCGATCCACGTAAGCTGATCCCGCCTCTGCACGGTGCGCTGCTGAAGAACGAGCAGGATGTCTCGCTGTTCGAGAAGCTTGCCTTCATGGCGCGTCGCGAGAGCCGCTGACGCCGGCGATCGTGTCGCAGGGCGGGATGGCCGTGGCCAGATCCAGCTTCGGATCGGCCTCGCGGACAGCCTCGCGCAGATCGATGTCGCGGGTCAGCAGGACATAGCCGGATTTGGAACGCAGGTCGAGCGCGTCCTTCATCTCGTCGAAGGAGGGCGGCA
>NZ_JBIWYK010000751.1:0-1004 GCF_044752385.1 Allobosea sp. CER48
GAACTCGAATTTCACTCGACGAGCTTGGCGCGCCTTTTCCGCCAAGTGGCAGAAGTCTGCGGTTTCACAAAGACCGAGACGATGTCCGAGCGGCGTTTCCTCAGCCTCGCTTCAATGCGCTTCACGCAATCCTCTATATCACCGGTGGATCTGTCATCCTTGAATTCGAGGCTGAGAGCCACGACGATCTGGTCGGGACCCAGATGAACGGTTGTCAGGCCGTTGACACGCTCGACATCCGGATCGCGCTCGACCGCCGCCCTGATCTCTTCCTGTACATGCGGCAGAGCGGCTTCGCCGATAAGCAGGGCCTTGCTCTCCCGTGCGAGAAGCATCGCGGTGCCCGCAAGGATGATGCCGATCAGGATCGAGGCCACGCCATCGAGCTCGGGCCGCTCGAAGTAGGCGGCTGCGGTGATGCCAGCAAAAGCGATGAGCAAGCCGAGCAGGGCCGCGGTGTCTTCGAACAGAACTGTGAAGACGCTCGGGTCCTTACTTTGGCGCACGGCGGCGAAATACCCCAACGAGCCCTTGGCCGCCTTGAACTCCTTCAATGCAACCCGCCAGGAATAGCCTTCGAAAAGGACCGAGAGGCCGAGCACGACATAGTTCACCGACAGGTTCGTCGCTGGATGCGGCGTGACGACATGGGACACCCCCTCATACAGCGACACGCCGGCCCCAACCGCAAAAACCAGCAGCGCGACAATGAAGCTCCAAAAATAAAGTTCACGGCCATGCCCGAAGGGATGCGTGAGATCGGGTGGCCGGGCGGCCCGGTTCAAGCCATAGAGCAGTAGCGCGCCATTGCCGGTGTCGACCAGGGAGTGAACGCCCTCCGACAGCATCGCGGAGCTGCCCGTCCAGGCCGCGGCGATGAATTTGGTCACCGCAATCAGGAGATTTCCTGCCAGCGCCGCATAGATGACTTTTCGTGATCCTGAATGCGCCGCCATGCCGCCCCTCGCCTCGACGCAACGAGTGGTCGCGACGAGGGTTCCCGA
>NZ_JBIWYK010000752.1:0-1001 GCF_044752385.1 Allobosea sp. CER48
GCGAACCGCAGCAGGATCGGCCAATGCCAGGAGGCGGTCGCCGAACAAACGATTGCCGATCTGGTCGTGGTTCTGCAGACAGTTGACGAAACGGGTCGGCGCCAAATCCGTGCTGGGCCGGCCGCGCGGCTCGCCACTGAAGGAGGCAACCTCGCCCTGAAACGCGAAGCCTTCCGCCAGGACCCTCGCGAGATGGCGGACCGGCTCATCGGCGAAGCTGCCATAATAGGTCGTGGCCTCGCTCGTCAGCATGACATGGACGGCATGGTGGAAATCGTCATTCCATTGCGCGTCGAACCGCGACAGCAAGCTGGAATCGTTGGCGTCATTCTCGACAACCAACTGGATATGGCGGTCTGCCGGGACCGCGCTGCGAACCTCCCGCTCGAAATCCAGCAGGAATTCGGTCGAGGGAATCGCGTGGACGGCATCGAGCCGCAAACCATCAAGCCGGTACTCGACAAGCCACTGGACTGCACAGGCGATGAAATACGCGCGCACGTCCGGCCGATCGAAATCGATTGCCGCGCCCCATGGTGTTTGTCTTCCGGCGCGGAAGAATTGTGGCGCATAAGCATGAAGGTAGCAGCCATCCGGGCCGAAATGGTTGAATACGACGTCGAGATGGACAGCGAGGCCAAGCTCATGCGCCCGGTCCACCAGGCGCTTCAAGTCGTCGGGCGATCCATATGCTGCGGCCGGCGCGAAGGGGAGGACGCCGTCATAGCCCCATGAGCGCTTGCCGGGAAAATCGGCAATCGGCATGAGCTCGACGGCCGTAATGCCGAGCTCGGCCAGGCGGCTCAGTTCGCTCTCTATTCCCGCGAAGCCTCCAGCGAGGCCGGGATGAATTTCATACAGGATGGTCTCGCGCCAAGGTCTGCCGCGCCAGTTCGCGCAGCGCCAGGAATAAGAATCCGGGTCGCTTAGGACGCTCCAGCCATGCACCCCGCCGTCCTGGCGGCGCGAGGCGGGATCGGGAAAGACCAGTCCTTCGAGAG